>NZ_JBEPCJ010000012.1:0-158322 GCF_040299565.1 Spirillospora sp. NPDC000708 | reverse complement strand
CAGGTAGGCGTTGATCGCGCTCTGCTGGGAGGACGAGGCGTCCCAGTCGACCGCGAAGTAGATCGGCCGGTCGTCGGGCATGCCGCACGCCTTGGACTGGGCCGCAGCGGCCTGCGCGTCGGCGGTCCCCGCGGCCTTGCCGTCCAGCGCCCGGTTCGCGGCGGTCTCCCACACCACCACCAGCCACAGGCCCGCCGCTGACAGTTCGCTCGCTTCGGCGCGGGTCAGGTTCTTGCCGGTGGTGTCGTGCGAGAGGTAGCGGCACGCGAACTTCGCCCCGGCGCGTTTCAGCGCGGACGCGCCGGGGCGGCCCCACGCGTAGTCGACCCCGAAGGTGTTCATGGTGTCCTCTCTGGTCAGGATCGGCATGTCAGTTGTCGGTCTCGTCGTGGTGGAAGGCGCGACGGATCTGTCGGCGCCACAGCAGACCAAGCCGCCAGATCATCAGGGCGGCGACGACGCTGTAGACGACGGTCCGGCCCACCTCTTCGCCTGTCGTGGGCGGCGGTGGCGCGGCCATAGACCGGTAGGCCAGCCAGCCGAGGATCAGGGCGACGGTGGCGGTGAACGACATCAGATGCCGGCCCTCCCCATTTCGCCACCACGCGGCGGTCAGGTGGTAGGCGATGCAGAACCCCGTGGAGGAGGCCAGGCCCAGCCACAGCGCCACGGTCCCGCCCACGTGCACGGCGCTCATCGACGCCCCTCCTCGAAAGCCCGCTCGATCGCCTCCGACAGGTGATTGCGCTGCCGGATCTGCCGGATCCGTTCCGCGAGCCGGTGCCCGGCCTCGTCACGGCGGCGGGTCTCTTCCAACCGCTCCGACGTTCGCTCCAGTGCCTCGTCGGCACGGGACCGCTCCCCCTCGTCGGGTTGTTGCTTCCACGGCCACCTCATCGCCGCGCCCGATTCACCAGGGACTGCAAGAGCTGCGCGTTCAGGTCCGTGCCTTCGGCGATCGCCGATAGCCGCCCATCGAGCGCGTCGATCCTGGCTTCCGACTCCTTCCATGCCGCCTCCCATTTGTCCGCGCGTTCTTTCTCGTCCTGGAGGACGCTGCGAGGAACGAGCTGGCCGGTGAGAATCGCTCGGAACACCAGCCCGGCGCCGGTAAGGAGCCCGGCGACGAGACCGCTGGCGAGGAGGGTCGGCCAAGGCACGGCCGTCGCAGCGGTGGCCAGTGCCTGCAGCGCGGTCATCCGACCTGCACAGTGACGTCGGGGTCGGTGGTGATGGTGCCGGCGGATACCGAGGACGCCCGCTTGATCGTCGGGGTGTCGCTCGCCTGAACGTCGCGGATCCGGATGTTGGAGCCGCCGCCGATGTAGATGTGGGGCGTGCCGGCCGCGGTCTTGTTCGGTTGGGAGCCGTCGCCGTCGCTGAACATCGGACCGTCGACCAGGATGTTGGTTCCGCCGGTGATCGTGAGGATGCCCTTGTCGTAGGCGGGGTTGGTGTGGCCGGTCGAGTTCGGCTGTGACATGCCGCCGTAGAACCAGCAGTCGCGGACCCGGACGAACTTCCCGCCGGTGATGAGGAGCTGGCTGCCCCACGTGGGATTGCCGGCTTGGGCTTGAGCGTCGAACCTGATGCCGTCCATAACCACGCCTCGACCGCCGTCGAGACGAAGCCCGCAAATGTTCGATTTAGCGGTGATGAAGATGGGGCCAATGACGGTCTTTGTCATGTTCGGCAGCCACACGTGATACCGATTACCGGCCCCCATGTTCGGGGAGTCGATCAGCATCCCGTCCGTCCAGTAGGTGTTGTCCGAACCCCAGAGCTTGAACGGGGTGTCGTAGCTGTTGTTGACGTCCCAGAACCCCGAGAACGTGACGGCCGTATGGGCGCCCCACATCAGGTGTTTGAACAGGTTGAACGCAAGGTTCTCAAAATGCGATGCCCACAGCACGGGCCCCGTATTGTCGTGATCCACAAAGAACGTCGTGCCCGAGTCTCCTTCAAAACTCAGGTTGCCGATGTACAGGCCTTTGGTTTGGCCCGAAGGAAGGTCGAGCCATCCGGATCCTGGCACGCTTATTCGGACGCGCTGGTTGTACCGGAACTCGTTGCCTGTGAGTGGCCCCGTGAATGCCAAGCCGTTGAACGCCTGGCGAGTCTGTTTGAACTCCATGGATCGCTGCCCGAGCACGATCGCGGGCTTGTACGTCTGCTGCGACACATACGACAGCGCCTGGGTCAGTTTGGCGTCGTCGGTGGCGCCCGAGAAGGCGTCCAGGGGGACGCCGCGCGCGGCGGCTTCGGTGTTGATGCGGGCCTTGATGGCGCCCAGCGCGTTGTTGATCGCCGAGCCCCAGGCGTCGGTGCTGCCGCCGGGGACGGGCAGGGTGATGTCGAATGGGACGGCCACGTGTCTCCTCTAAGCCAGGCGCCAAGCGCCGCCGGTCATCTCCCGGACGTCGGCGGGCCGCCACTCCCCGCCTGCTTGGACGTAGAGCGGCGAGACGCCGGTGTCGATGGTCAGGGCCGCCTCGATGGCCCAGTTCGCAGCTCCGTGCCGGCGGGCGCGGGGTACGGCTTGCATCTCGGCCTCGGTGTCCCACGTCCCGGTCGCGTGGTGGCGGGCACGCGGGTCTGCGGTGAGGGATGCGTCGACGGCCCACAAGCCGGAGGCGGAATGGCTGCGCGCTCCGATTGGGGTAGCCGTGTTCGCGACGGCCAAGGCTCCGTAGTGGAGCGTCGGCCAGGTCGGTGCGGTGTTGGGGTTGCCGAACCGGATCGCGTCGATGGTTGCCCCGACCGTGCCGGCCAGCGACACCACGGGCTCGCCTTCGTCATCGCCGGCGTGGACGGTCACCTGGGCGTCGGTGCCGTCGACGACGATCTCCGGGCGTAGTTCCTCGCCTGCTGGGAGCGCAGTGGTAGCGGTCGCGATGATGGTGTTGCTCGCGTCGCGGAGTCGGAGGATGCCCGCCAGGGTGATGTCGACGCGCCAGCGCAGGGCGGTGTTGCCGCTGCCGTATGCCTGACAGAGCGGCGCGCCAGCCGACGGCCAGGCGCTCATCTCCAGGTAGGTGCGAATGGCGTAGGCATTGAGGGTGCCGATGGTGGCGGAGGACCACACGAGTTGGGCTGGGCTGGAGGGTTGCTGGTTCAGGCGTATCCGGGGAGGGTGCAGGCCGGAGGCGTCGACGTGCGCAGCGCCGCCGGTCGCGGTGTCGAAGTGGGTGTCGCCGGACCCCGCGGTGGTGGTGTCGAGGGCGGCCCCATCGGCCAGGCCGTGCCCATACCAGCGTGCAATGAGGCTCATCAGGCGATCGTCAGAGCGAGGGCGCCGACGTCGAAGGGGATGTCGTCGCCGTCGTTGCAGTTGATGATCTTGGAGAAGGGGCCGTAGAGCATGCGCAGGCCGGAGTCGTCGTAGAGCTCGCCGCCGACCACGCTGATCTCCGGCATCGCGGTGTAGGCGAACGCTGCGCTGTTGCGGGCGACCTTGTTCGCCTGGGGCCCGAAGGTGACGACTTGGCGGCCGTAGCCGCCGCCGGCGACCTCGATGCCGGGCGTGGTGTCGTTGCCGAGTTCGGTCAGGAGCGCCAGGTGGAGCGGGAGCTGCGGGGCGAAGGCTGCGTTGCCGGTGATGAGGTCCAGGAGCTTCCCGGACAGGGTGACGGTGAGGCTCGACATCTGTCGTCTCCTGGGGGCTAGTTGCCGTAGGGGCCAGAGCCGTAGGGGCCCGCTCCGTACGGGTGAGGGCTCGGGGGCGGCGGAGGGGTGACGGGTGGGCGCCCGGCCGCTCGCCAGACGCCGTCTTTGAGGACGTAGATGACGATCACGCGACAGCCACCCACAGGTCGGTGTCGAGGGCGTAGGCGCCACCGTTCGGCGGTGCCGGCGAAACCCCGATCCACATGGCTGGCCGGTCGCTGTCCGGGGCGGTGCTCGCGCGAGTCGGCCACCCGTCCGCGGCCTTGAGCACGAACTGCAGGCCAGGTGCGGGCAGTTCACTGAGGTCGAGGTACCGGCCAGTGGTAGCTACCCGCGCCAGGACCGGCGCGCCGGACAGGTCGCTGTACAAGCCGCTGCTGGCTACCTGGGCGAGCGCGGCGAGTGCCTCTTGAGCGGCTGCGGCGGCCGCGGCCGCATCAGCGACTTTGGCGAGGGTGTCACCGAGGTCGGTTGCCACAAGCGCGAAACGGACGCCGGCGCCGCCGTCGATCCAAACCAGCCACACGCCGGGCGGGCCTTGGAAGCGCGGGATGGCGCCAGGAGGCAGGTCGCCGAGGCCTGTGGCGGACCGGATGGTCGTGGTGGCTACCCCGTCCTCGTCGAGTAGGTCGTTGTAGGGGGCGCCGCCAGCGGCTTGCGACCAGCAGGTCAGGGGCTTGTCGGGGTCGAGCAGGACGGCGTTGTCGGCGCCGACCTTGAACGCGTAGTCGCTCGGGGTCTGCCCGAACCAGTGTCTGTCTGCCACGTCTCCCCCGTCAGTCGAGGAACCAGGAAAGGACCGCCTGCACGGTGCGTGAGGCGGGGAGGTCGTTGACCAGGGACCGGACGCGGACGTCGCCGCCTGTCTCGACGTTGACCGCCAGGGGGGACTGCCTGGCGACCTTGCCGTAGCCGAAGCCCATGACTTCCAGGGACGGCCGGTACTGCGCGGCGAGGTTGAACACGCAGGAGCCGTCGTCGTCGGCGACGCCGAGGCCGTTGGTGGCCCACCGCTTCACCGACAGCCGGAGCTCCACGCGCTTGTCGCGAGTCCGGATGCGGGAAACGCCGGATGGCGCCCAGGCTTCGGCGTTGCTGCCGTTGGGGGTCAGGTTCACCCAGCCGGTGTCGGCGAACGGGTCGTAGACCTTCCAGCCGGTACCGGTGCCGGTGAGGATGACGCCGTTCTCGCAGATCATCCGGTCCCGCCACGGCGTAGGCCGGTAGCCGGGCAGGGAAGGGGCGACGGGCCAGCCGGTGAACCAGCGGGCGTCGACCATGTCCTCGGGCTGGACACCGGCGGCACCGGCCTTGACCTTGCCCGCGCCGATCGGGATCTCCCAGACGTCGGTCCAGCTCTGCACGAGGGGCGGCAGGCTGGTCCCGCCGGGCTTGTACTCGGCGGTGATCCGGTCATTGGCCGGATCGTTGCGCAGGACGACGTAGTCCAGGCGCGTCACGCCGGTGTTGTTCGGCGGGACCGCCAGGAGCTTGTCGGCGTCGTTGAGGTACTTCTGACCTCGGACGAACGCCTCACCCGGCGGAACGGTGACGGTGCCCGAGCCATTGGCGGTGGGCCGCAGCGCCGGGCTGCCCCACGAGGCGCACACCCCGTCCGGCGCGGCCCACATCATCATGCGAGAGAACTCGTCCTCGGTGTTGATCTTTGTGGAGCCGTAGGGATAAGAGAACTCGGTCACGTCGGCACACTCACTTGGGCACTCGCGTTTCGATGAGGCGGAGCTTGCGGTTGATCGCGGCCAGCAGCTTCATCAGCGCGCTGTTGGGCTTCTGGGAGTCGGCAGCGTCGGCGGTGCCGATCACGGGCCGCACCGTGTCGCCGGTCGAGGTGTCGGAGTTGAGGGTGACCTCGCGTACGGTGTCGGTGATCAGCTCGCCGCGAACCATCACCGAGCCCTGGTCGCCGACGCCGTAGTCGACGCCGTACCGGTAGCCGTCGATGTCGATCGGAGACAGCGCCAGGGAGGCTTGCCGCGCCCCGGCGGTGAGGGCTTCCTCGGCGGCCTGGGCCATCTGCGCGGCCAGGTCCACGCTGGCGGTGTCGACGTCGGTCTTGTCGACGAACTGCTCGATGCGCAGGCCCGGCACGAGCGGGTCCGCGCGGCTGTACTCCTTCACCACCCGCGGCGAGCTGGTGCCGCCGGCGACCACGATCGCGCAGGTGCAGGTCGGCGGCGTCTTGGTGTAGGAGACCTCTGACAGGTTCCCCCGCCCGAAGCTCCAGGTGAGGCCCGAGGCGCGCGGCTGGTAGACCTCGAAGCGGCGCTGGGCGCCGACCTGCACGATCCGGAACCCGAGGCCGGCGGAGTTACCGATGTCGGCCAGGACGTCCAGGAGGTTGGCGAACTGGTTGATCTGCTTGGTGACGGTCGGGCCGCGGCCCAGGTCGTCGGCCAGGACGAGCCCGGCGACGCGGCGGGCGGGCCGGGCGGCGGGGCCGATGTTGACGTTGACGAGCTGTCGCATCACCGTCTCGGCCGAGCCTGACACCTTGTAGGTGCCGTCGGTCTGGTGCGCGTCGTCCTGGCCGGGGTTGGGCCACACCGCGGCCTGCTTGAGGAGCTGGTTGTCATCGACGCCCGACACCTTCAGCGTCCCGGCGTCACCGTCGTCGCTGGTCTGGGTGGAGTCGACCGACTGGATGTCGCCGGACATGATCCGGGCACCGTTGAACCGGATGATCAGCCCGTTGCCCTCCAGCAGGTGGACGGCCTTGTCGCTGTCGGCGGAGATCGACAGGGTCCAGGCGCCGACGGCGTTGTGCCGCGAGATGGCCTGCATGGTGACGTAGTCGCTGAGGGCTCCCAGCGGCGCGAGATCACCGGCGCGGCGGATCTTCAACGCGAACACCGGCCGCACCACCTCCTTCCGGTGGTCGTGCGGTGCTGGCGCGCGCTGGCGCCGGTCAGGCCGACAGGTAGCGCGGCTGCAGCCGGACCTTCACGTCGTGGCGCTGGTCGAGCCCGCCACCACCAGATCAACGGTGTTGGTGCCGCGTAGCAGCGGCCACAGCACGGCGGCCTCGTCGATGTTCGACCAGAGGTTCTCCGTGCCGTTCAAGATCGCGGTCTCGATGCGTTCGCGGCAGTCGATGACCGCGACGTCTGCCGCGGACAGGTTCCGGGTGCGGGTCCAGGACCCGCCGGTCGGGTGGCGGAGCGGTCCCACTGCCAGGCATCACGCGTCTTCCGCCGCATTCGGCAACCAAGAGGCGCGATAGAAGATGCTGGCGCGATGGCCACTTCTCCTGACTTGCGGCGTCATTAACAGAAAGCGTTCCTTTGACTACTCTAAGTTGCGATCTGGTGCCGGTCGTGCACCGGGAAGGCGGAGCGAGATGGCACGCTGGGACAAGGTCGCCGGAGGACTGACGGCGATCGCCGCAGGGTCACGCACGAACGTGTGGGGCGTCAACGCCAACGACAACATCTACAAGTACACCAACGAGGACGCCGAGCCCTGGGTGCAGATCGAAGGCGGGCTGAGGGACATCGGCGCAGGCGCTGACGGCACCGTCTGGGGCGTCAACGCCAATGCCCAGATCTACCGCTACGTCGGTGACCGGGGCCTCAACCGGTGGGTCGGCATCCCCGGCGGCCTCGTGCGCATCTCCGTGGGGTCCCGCACGAACGTGTGGGGCGTCAACGCCAACGGCAACATCTACAAGTACACCAACGAGGACGCTGAGCCCTGGGTGCAGATCGAAGGCGGGCTCACCGACATCGGGGTGGCCGCCGACGGCACGGTCTGGGGTGTCAACGGCAGCGCCCAGATCTACCGCTACGTCGGCGACCAGGGCGCCAACCGGTGGGTCGGCATCCCCGGCGGCCTCGTGCGCATCGACGCCGGATCCCGCACGAACGTGTGGGGCGTCAACGCCAACGGCAACATCTACAAGTACACCAACGACGACGACAACCCCTGGGTCCAGATCCCAGGCAACCTCGTCGACATCGCGGCAGGCGCCGACGGCACCGTCTGGGGTGTCAACTCCAAGGGCGAGATCTACCGGTACGCCGGAGACCAGCCGGGCTAGTCCAGCAGAGCCGACCCGTCCCGGTGATGGCCTTCGACGCCTCGCGCATCGAGGGCCATCACCCGCGCCCGCAACCGACTCCCCACAGAAGACCGACCCCCGACACGGACAGGGAAGCGAGGTTGAATCCGAGGACCACGCTTCATCGGTCGAATCCGGTGCTGGTGCCTGCGGTACATGCACGCCGTGCTTGCACGCCAGGCGGTGGCGCCAGTCACGCCGACAGGTAGCGCGGCTGGAGCCGAACCTTCACGGTTGTGGCGCTGGTGGAGCCCGCCACTACCAGGTCGACGGTGTTGGTGCCGCGTAGCAGCGGCCACAGCACGGCGGCCTCGTCGATGTTCGGCCAAAGGTTCTCGGTGCCGTTCAAGATCGCGGTCTCGATGCGTTCGCGGCAGTCGATGACCGCGACGTCTGCCGCGGACAGGTTCCGGGTGAGGGTCCAGGACCCGCCGGCCGGGTGGGTGAACGTGGCGGCGCTGATCGGCCCGGAGATCGTCCAGACCGGGAAGGCCGGGACGTCACCGGGGTTGGTGATCTTCACGCCTGTACCGAGGACCTGGGAGTCGCTGACGACCCACGGGACACCGGACGGGAAGAACGGGGTGTCGTCGCCGACGCCCCGGAAGGTTCGCGTGAACTCAGGTCCGAGCCAGAACGGCGACTCGCACATGAAGGTGAGACCGTAAGTGATCCAGCGCCGCCCGGCCGAGTCGGCGTCTTCGGCACCCTCGGCTCCGGAGGCGTAGATCGCGGTGATCGACCGGGACGACCCATCGGCCTCGGTGAGGGTCAGGGTGCCCCGGCCATCTCCGTCCAGCGGAGACAGGTCCCGCAGCAGCCGGCGCTTGCGCTCCAGGAACGCGGGCCGGCCGTCGTCGGCGTAGATCGCGATCGGAATCATGATCTCGCGGGCGTTGGCCTTGGTGTCGCGGCGCCGGTTCCCGTGGATCCCCGGAGACTCGTCCTCATACGCCTTGAAGGTCGGCATGTCCAAGCCTCGGGCGCCCGGCTGCACCAGGTACCCCGATGGCCAGTCCGACAGGATCGTGACTTGCCCGAGGGGGCTTTCCCAGGTCACGGTCGTCAGCTCAGGGGGCGGGCCGTGCGTTCCGATGTCGGTGATCTGCTGGGTGTAGATCGGCATGCGGCCCGCCTCCCTTCGTGTGGGTCACAGCAGTGACCTGTGCAGGACGTAGACGTCGTGGAGCGCGTCGGTGACGGCCTGCTTGGTCGCCTTGTCGGTGACCTCGTGGATGTGGAGCTGCTCGATGGCGATGCCGCCCCGCCGGCTTCCGTCTCCCGGCGTGGCCGAGGCCGGTACCGCCGCGACGGTTGCCGGTACGATCAGGCCGCTCATCCGCTCGGCGGCCGTCTTCACCTCCACTAGGGAGGAGTCGATGCCGACCGCCAGGCCCGCGCCGACCTGCTCGCCGAGGTCGGCCATCACCTGCGACGGCGAGTGAATCTTCAGCTCCTTCTTGATCTTGTTTTGGATGGACTTGGCGAGCTTGGCCATGGCCTTCTCGATGGCCTTCTGCTGCGCGGTCAGGCCGGCGAGGAACCCCTTGCCGGCTTGGGTGCCCGCGTCGTACATCGCGTCCGCCGCGGACTGTCCGACCGCCGTGGACTCCTTCCCGATCGCTGCCTGCGCCGAGTTCAGCTGCTTGACCTGCGCGGGAGTCGCGGAGGCCAGCGCCTGGGCGTAGGCGGCGCCCCGGTCGGGGCCCGCGGCGATGATCTGGGAGATCAGGTCCTTGGACACCCCGAGCTTGGCGAGCTTGTCCAGGTTGGCCTTGTACGCCTTCAGCTGCGACAGGCGGGTCTGGAGCCCGCCGATGATGCCTTGCGCGTTGAACACGTCCCCGGTGGCATACAGGCCGGTCGAGTCCTGTTGTAGGCCGGTGGGGAGTCCGGTGAGCCCGGCGAACTCCAGCGCGTTCTTGCCGGTGTCGGTCGCGAACTGCTTGGCGGTCTTGATCGTCGCGGCCAGCTTGTCGCGCTGCTTGGCGTAGGTCTGCAGGGCCTTGCTCGCCTTGCCGAGATACGACACCAGCCGGTCATCGACCGACGAGCGGATCCCCTTGAACGCCTTCTTGATGTCGTTCGCCAGATCCGCGAGCACCGACTTGATCTTGCTGACGCTGCCGGTCAGATCCGAGGTGATGTGCTTCAGGTCCGACCGGACGGGCTTGAGTCGGCTGCTGGTCGTCCCGGAGGCGTACCCGCCCGTGATCTGCGCGCCGATCCGCATCGACTCCTCATGCGGATAGACCGTCTCCCCGCCCTTGAACCGGACGAGCTCGGGCCCCTCCTCTCCGACCCACGCCAGGCCCGGCGCCGCACCGGTCGTGCCCTTCGCATACCAGCCGGTGCTTTGCGAATGGCTCCACGCTCCGGCTGGTGACCCGTACCGGCCCGCGATGTAGCCGAGGCCCCAGTTGATCTGCGTCGCCCAGTTCGTCCGCCAGTCCCGGCCGGCGCTGGCCATCTTGCTCGGAGGCAACGCCTGCGGGATGCCGTACGCGCCGCTGCTCGGGTTGGTCGCGTTCCATCTCCAGCCGGACTCTCGTTCCCACAGCTTGTCGAGCGGAGACCACTGGCTGCCGCCCCACCCGAACTCACCGAATTGGGCGCGCGCGTATGCCTTCGGAGTCCCGCTGCCGTATCCGGTGGGTGCTCCGGAGCCGATGTGCCGGTACACCCCTCCAGACCGCCACGGAGCGAACTGCACCACGGTCCCCGTATGCGGGGCGTGGATCAGCGCCTTCGAGCCCCCCTGGCCAGTGACCATCATGACGTGGCCCCTGTTCGGGAAGTACAGGTCACCGCCGACCGCGGCTTCCTTGGTGGTGGGCGTCCCCGAAGCAATCTGGTCGTAGGTCACGCGCGGGATCGAGACCCCGGCCGCGCCCCATGCCGCCTGGGTGAGCCCCGAGCAGTCCCACGAGTCGGGGCCGGTCGCACCCCACCGGTACGGCTCACCAAGCTGCTGCTCAGCGAACTGGACAGCCTTGAATCCCGAACCGCCGGCGAGAGCCTGCTGAATCAGGGTCGCTGCGATTGCGGTCTGCCCGCCGGCGTAGGTGACCGCGCCGGCCAGCATCGACTGGTTGGCCTTGCGCGCCTTGGCGAGTGCTTCGTCGGCCTCGTCGTTGTAGTGGTAGCTGCGCCGATACGGCGAGGTGATCAGCCCGTTCGGGGCGCCCCCGCCCGCATACCCCGGAGTCCAGGACTCTGCGCCAGCCGGCAACGTCCATTTGGGCGCGACCGGCTTGGGGATCCCACCGCCTGCGTACCCCTTCCCTTGGAAGACCGTGCCTTTGTTGCCTTCGTCGTTCCACGCCGCGAGAGTCGGGAGATGCTTGGCCGTCGCGGCGGCATTGATCACCATCTCGCCCGGTGAGATCCGGGTCAGCAGCCCGTCCCCGCGCGGGTCTCCCGAGCCGGTGACCAGGCCGCCACCCGCGTTCCCTACCAGCCCTCTGAGGAGGTCGCCCACGACCGGGGCGTTGATCAGCCCTTCGAGGCCCTTCATCGACAGCTTGCCCTTGGCGTTCACCGTCACGTCGGTGCCGGTGGTCTTCGGGATGCTCACCAGCTGGTCGACGTACTTGGCGGCCTCCTTGCGGGAGAGCCCGAAGTGGGTGGCCATCTCCACCAGGCCGTCGCGTTGCTTCTTCAGCACCGCGACGTTCTTCGCCGACACCTGGTTGGTTGATACCAGGTCATCGGCGAACCGCTGGATCACCTGCGCGGCGTTGATGATCTGCTGCCGGTTGTCCAAGGCCGCCGCGCTGTTGCCGTAGAACGCGCGGCCGTTGCGGTCCAGTGCTTCCCGGCCGGAGTTCAGGGCGTTGCGGTAGTCGATCGCTTCCTGCTCGCTGGACATGAACGCGTGCGCGTTGTCGGCGAGCTGCTGGTTCTGCTGTCGCAGCTTCTCGGTGAACTGCTGTGTCTGGAAGGCACTCGACCCGACCAGCGACGTGTACTGCGGGAACAGACTCTTGACCCTGTCGATGCTGAGACCGCCCTGCTGGAGCAGCGTCGACATATGCCCGAACGCGGCCGCGGCCGCATCGACTTGCCCGCCCTGCACCATGGTCTTCAGCGCAGTGTCGATCCCCTTGACGTCGTTCTTGTACTTCGACAGAGCGGTGTCGTAGCCGCCGAGGGTGATCGCATGGGTGAGGTCCGCGAACGGATGGTCGAGGAACTTCTGCTTGAAGGTCGGGTCGGCGATCTCCTGCGCGGCCCGCTGGAACTCCTCGATGGAGTCGCGGCCGGTCAGCATGGATCCCTTGAATTGCTTCGCCCATGCGCCGGTGTACTGCCCCGTCCGCGCCAGCGTCTCCAGCGACTTGACCATGTCGTCTGTGGACTGGGTGGTGCCCATCAGCTTGTTCTGCAGGGCGTTGACGCCGTACCCGACGGCGGCGACGGTCCCGATGATGGCGCCGAGGCGGGTGAGGCCGAGCAGCGCGATCCGGGTGGTGACGGCTTCGCCGCGCACGCCCATCATCGCGGCGCCCAGGATCCGCAGTGCCGCGCCGAGCCGTCCCATCCCGCCGGCCGCTGTGCCGGCCGCGGCCCCTGTGCCCAGCAAGCCCGTGACCAGGGAGGTGATTCCGAGCATCCGTGACGCTTTCGCGGCGATCAGGAGCGCCGCGCCGAGCTGGAACAGCCCTGGTGCGTCTCGCGCGATCGACGCGACGCCCTCGGCGAGCGGCTTGATCCCGGCCAGGTACAGGGTCGTGACCGGGGCGACGTCCTTACCGACCTCCAGCAGCGCCTTCCCGATCGCCTCGATGTCGCCTTCGACGATGCGGCCGTTGGTCTTGGCGTACTCGATGAACTGGGTGAAGCCGTTGGAGCCGATGAGGGACTTGCCCCAGTCCTCGAACTTCTGGGCGCCGTGGTCGAGGTGGTCCAGGACGGCTTGGATCTCGGGCTCGAACGCCATCAACACGGCGGCCATGCCGGTGATGGTGTGCCCGAAGATCGTCCCGAATCGGGTGATCGCGACGGGTGCCTCGATCCCGAGGCTGCGGAAGAACTCCTGATAGAAGGGCCCGTCGAGCGCCTGCTTGGCCTTCTTCTCCAGCAGCGTGAAGCCCTGGGCGGCGCCGGTCACCAGCGGCTTGGCGCGGTCGAGGTTGTCGCTGACCAGCCCGATGCCGCGCGACAGGACCGGCAGCACGTCCGGCTCCAGCTCGCGGACCCAGTCTTTGTAGACCTTCGTGAAGCCTTCCCAGTCCTTCATCAAGGTCCGCTCGGCCGGCGACAGCTGCCCCATGACCTTGGCGAGCTTGGTCTGCGCCGCCGAGGTGGCGTTGGTCGCGGCGGCGGCCTGCTGCTGCGCCATGCGGTCCTGGATCCGCTGCGCGGTGATCTGCCGCTGCGCCGCAGCGACCTGCTGGAGCGCCTGGGTGAGCTGCTGCTGCGCGGTCTTGACCTGCTGGCTGCCGTTGATCCCGGCGCGGTCCGCGGCGGCCTTGTCCTGCCGGAGCCGCTTGGTCGCCAGCCGCTGCTCGTCGAGCTGCTGGAGCGCCTCGTCCACCGCCAGCCGCGCCTGCTCACGCTGAAGCTCGGTCGCCTTGGGGTCGGCGAGGGTCTTGCTGAGGTTCGCGCGCGCCTCCTGAAGCGACAGGGCCGCGCGCCGCTCGGACAGGGCCCCGTCTTTCACCTGGTTGTTGAGGTCTTCCATAGCGCGGCGGGCGTCCATCCGCGCCTGGGTGAGCGCCTCCTCCGCCTGCTTGGCCTGCGCCTTGGCGTTGGTGAGCTGCTGCTCGGCACCGACCATCTGCAAGGCGCGCAGCCGCGCCTGGTCGGCGGTGTTCAGGCCGGTCGAGGTGGAGGTGTTGACGGCGTCCTGCGCGGCCTTCTGCGCCTGGAGTGCCTCCCCGACCCGCTTGACGGCGGGGATCGCGACGGCCGCGAATCCGGCGGTGCCCGCGCCGGCGGCGAGCGCCGCCGAGGCGACCGCCCCGAGACCGGCCGCCAACGCCGTGCCGACCGGGATCGCGGCGAGCGCCGCGAGCTGCATGCCGAGGCCGGAGATCGCGGAGGACGCGGCGCCGGTGTTGACGCCCGCGTTGATCTGGATGCCGCGGCCGAACAGCCGGTCCGCCTCGGCGCGCAGCGCCGCCAGCCGCGCGAGCGCCGCAGCGGTGTCGAGGTCGACGTTGACATGGACGGTGACCGGGCCCAGGCTCGCGAGCCGCGCACGCACCTCCTCGTAGGAGGCTTCGTCGAGCTCCAGCCGCACCCGGACTGTCGCCTCCGGGATCCGGAGGGTCTGGAGCCGCGTCTCGAGTTCGGCCTTGAGGCTGCGCGCCAGCTCCCGGCCGGCGGCGCGACCGACCTTGCCGGCCTCCTCGGTGACGCGGGGGCCGGCGTCGCGGACGGCCTGGACGACGTCGCCGACGACGAACCCGGCCTTGGCTCCCTGCGAGATCGCCTTGCCGAGCTTGCGGCCGAGCTGCGCGCCGACCTCGGCGACCTTGGAGTCCAGGCGGTCCTTGATCTGCCGGCCGAACTCGGTCGGGTTGACCTCCGGGAGGATCTGCATCCGTACCCGGCCGCCGTCGTGATCGGCCATGCCCGCGCCACCCCCTTCCCGGTCTGTTGGGTGGTGGCGCCCGCGAGCGGGCTAATGCCCGAAGCGAAGGTTGTGGGCACCGGGCGGGGGCCGCATCTGACGCAGGTAGTCCATGCGAGCCGCCTGCATCCTCTCGGCCTCGGCGTCCTCGCGGGCCTTCAGTCGTTCGGCGGCGACGTCGGCACGGGTGCGGGGCATCTTCACCGGCGGGAAGGTCGGGAGGTCGTCTGGCAGCCGGAAGCCGACCCATGCGATTTTCAGGAGGGTTTGCAGGTAGGTCGTCTGCGTGGCCTGCAGCATCTCCATGTCGCCCCAGCGGCGGTCATCGACAACGCCGGCGAGGCGGGTCTTCACGGCGGAGGTGGGCGGCAGCCATGTCCACATGCCGTACAGCTCGATCAGCGGTATCTTCTGCTGCCGCCACTCCACCAGGACGTCTCTGCCTGGGAAGTAGTGGGCGAAGTCGGCGTGCAGCAGCGCGCCGTGCTCCTCTACGGCTAGGAGGAGCTGCGCGACTTTCCCGCCGCTGTCGGCTTCTTGGTCGCCGCGGCGGCCGGCGAACTGTCCTCGTTCTCGTCCTGGTCCTCGTCGTCGGGTGCCTGGGCGGGCTCGATCGCCAGGACTTCCTGGATGATCTCGCGGATGTCGCCGGTCTGGAGCTTGAGGCCGGCCAGCGCGGCCAGGCGCTCGTCGGCCTCGTTCGGCCACGTCTCGGCGACCGCCATGCGGAGCACCTCTCCGTCGCCGGGGTACTCGTCGTCGAACACCTTCTTCGTGAGGTCCTCCGACCAGAACGCCATGAGCGGGATCTCGACGATCTCGCCGTCGAGGCCCTCGATCGGGTAGGTCTCGCCGCCGAAGGCCTCGGCGCGCTCGCGGCGCCGCTCGGCGAGCTTGTAGGACTTGCGGGGCTTGGGCACGGGTGCTCCTCGCGGATTGCGGGCGGGCGCGGACGGCGCCGGCGCGGATCAGGGGTTCGCGGGTTCTTGGTTGGCAGTGGTGCAGTGGCCGGAAGCGCCACCCGCGAAAGGACGCCTCCGGCCACTGGTCTCGGGCCGGGACTAGGCCGGGATGGGGACCTTGGAGATCATGCGGCGCACCGGGCTGCCGCCGGAGACGGGGACCATCGCCGTGAAGGTGAGGCCGTAGGAGTGCAGGTTGTCGGCGTTGTCGGAGATGTTGTCGCGGTCGGACACTTCGGCCTTCGGCACGATGTACCTGAAGTGCCTGCCGCTCTGGGAGTCGATCACGTCCAGCCCGAGCGCGATGGAGACGATCGAGGCGGTCTCGGGGTCGTCGAACGCGACGCCGGCTTCGTCGCCGACGCCGATGACCTCCATGTCCGCCACCGGCACGCTGTAGTACAGCGACAGGGCCATGGCGGTCGTCTCGGTCAACACGAGCTTGAAGGTGGTGGTGCGGTCCTTGGGCTCGCGGCGGATCGGGCCGGAGATGCCCCATCCCATGTGCGTGACCATCTCCTGCGCGAGGGCCTCGGTGAGGCCCTCGTCGGTGATGATGCCGGCGTCGCCCCAACCAGCCGGCCACGCCGACGTCAGGTCGGCGGGGGCGGTGGTGCCGATCGCGGCGAAGTAGGCGAAGCCTTTCGACCCCACGGTGACGTTGCTGGTGTTTCCCATCCGCTCCTCCAGGTTGCGGGCATGAAAAAACCCGCCATGAGCGGCGGGATCGGTGGTGCTCGCGGGTTGGCCAGGTTTCGCGGGTTAGGCCAGGTCAGATCAGGCGTAGCGGCAACGTGGCGGTGACGCCGAGCCTGATGATGTTCTGGGACACTTCGGGACGCGGTCGGGGGCCGGTGATGTCCTTGACCCGGCCCGCGGTGGCACCGTGCGCGCGGTAGCCGCGCATCGCGTCGAGCGCGGCTACCGACCGGGCGGCGGTGGTCGCGCCAGACTCGGGAGTGGCCGCCCAGATGTCGAGGTCGATGGCCGGCTCATCGATGAGGTATCCGTCGGACCAGGTGTCGGCGCTGCGGAGACCGCCGATGCGGGTCACATCGATGATCGGTAGCCGGACGTCGAACTCCTCGACGGGCGGGAGGCTGTTGCAGGACCACACGCCGTCCAGGACCTCGGTGAAGTAGTCGATGACGATCAGCTCGGCATCGGGCCACACGGCCAGGTCCACGCCGCGTCTCCTCTCGCGCTACTGCGGGTCAGGGGCGAAGCGGGCGATCAGGCTCGTCCTCGACATGGCGCGGGCCTCGTCCTCGGGCATGCCCTGGCCGACGGCGTACCGGGCCCAGTCGCCTTTCGAGGCTCCGCGGTCCGGGAGCGGCATGCTGTCCGGGCCGGGCTCGGCCGCGGCCGGCGGGGACGCCGCGGCTGCGGCTTCGGCGTCGGCGTTGTCCCATGGACGGCACAGCCCGTCGCGGATGAGCTGGGCGGCGTGAGCGTCGTCGTCGATGGTGACCTCGTCGCCGGGGAGGTAGCGGGTGCCGTCGATCGTGCACCAGAACGCGACGCGCAACTGCATCAAGGTCATGCTCCTATCGCTGCTTGGAAGGCGGCGCCGGTGATGACGCGGAACGCCGGGGTGCCGGGGTGGTGGACGCGGGCGACCGGGTGGTCTGCGCCCAGCCAGTACAGGGCCGCCTTTGTGCTCGGCGTGATGATGTGCGGGCGGGTGCCCCACTCGATGTAGGGGGCGTACCGGGCGTCGGTGTCGTTGCCGTACTGCACCCACCGGCCGGCGCCGTCCCGCTCGATGCTGATGGTGGCGACGAGCCGGCCCCAGTTCACCGGGCAGGCCTTCACCGCGGCGGCCTCCGCGGCCTCGGCGACACTGTCCACAGCAGCCTGGACGCCCTCAGCGAAGATCAGGCCGGCAATCGCGGCCTCGTCGAATTCCCAGTCCGGCACGGTCAGCCTCCGGCCGTGTGGGTGGCGGTCAACTCGACGTGGTGTTCGCCTCCGCCGGTCGGGTCTGGCCAGCGCTGCGGCTCGCCGTCGATCTCGTAGGTGTTGTCGTTCCACTCGATGCGGTCCGTCGCCGTGACGTCAGTGCCGGGGTGCAGGTACACGCGGATGTGGGTGACGACGGTGTCGCGGCCACCGGTGGTCTCACTGGAGCCGTTCGGCTGGACGCACGCCTCCACGGTGTCCCGCGCCGCGCCGTCGCCCCAGTCGTAGGTGATGGCGTTGCCGTATCCGGTGACGAGAAGCCCGCGGACGATGGTGACTAGGTCCGTGACTATGGGAAGCACCCCGCACCCTCCCGGCGCTCCGCGCCTCCGGAAAACCGGAGCAGGCGGTTAGTACAGCGCTCTACGCTCGCTATGTGACTGACGAGGCTTCTGATGACGGCGCGCAGACCGCCGAAGCGTCATCTCTCCGCGGCCTGTTCCCCTGGCATTTCGGTCCGCCTGCCGGGGCCGAGCTCGAACGGTTCTTGACGGAGGGGCTGGTGGTGTTCGACACCAACGCCCTGTTCGATGCTTACCGGCTGAACCCGCAGGGGCGAGAGGAGTTCCTCCGCACCCTCGGCCTGCTCGGCGACCAGTTGTGGGTGCCGCATCGTGTCGCGGAGGAGTTCCTGCGGAACCGTCTCGGCATCATCAACGAGTGCGCCGGCGCCGTCGGCAAGCTCACCCAAGACCTCAAAGGCTCGTTCAACAAGATCAAGGCCGACCTCGAGAGCTTCCGCAGTCGGCGCGGTCTGGAGAAGGCCCTTGTCGACGGGTTGGTAAGGGAGCTCGGCGAGGTCCAGCAGCAGATCGTCGAAAAGATCAGCGAGTACTACCGGTTCGACCTCAAGGCGGCCGACTGCCTGACAGGCGACCCGATCCTGTCGGAGATCGAGCAGCTGCTGGACGGGCGCGTCGGGCCGCCGCTCAAGAACATGCAGCAGGTGCGAGAGGACGCCGCGTACAGGTTCGAGAGGCGTATCCCTCCCGGCTATGCCGACGCGAACAAGCCGGCCGAAGAGGCCATCGGCGATTATGTGCTGTGGGTCCAGCTCCTTCAGGAGGTCGAGCGGCGCCCGCGTCCGGTCCTGTTCGTAACCAACGAGAGCAAAAAGGCAGAGGACTGGACCGTCAAGCAGCCGGGCGGCCGATCGCCGCTTCCGCGCCCAGAACTTTCAGCTGAGGTGCGGCAACGAGCCGGCCAGCCATTCCATATCGTCGACGTTCGCTCGTTCTTGGAGCTCGCGAACGAGTACATGGACGCGCAGGTCAGCGAAGAAACGATCACACAGGCTGAAGAGATCCGCGGCGAAGACTCTGAAGAGACCGCGGCGGCCAGTCCCGTCGAGGAGAAGCTCACCTACGCGCTGGGGCGTGACGAGTACCCAGCGCCCGCGCTAGGTAGTGCACAAGTACTCGAACGCGCCCTGCGTAACCTAACCGTCAGCGGCGCCATCGAGCAGGCCATGCGCAACCTCAACGCCACCAGCCCAATCGAGCGGGCTCTGCGCAACCTCAACGCCGCCAACCCAATCGAACGGGCCATGCGCAACCTCAACGCCACCGGCGCCATCGAGCAGGCCATGCGCAACCTCCAGGCGCCGTACCAGGGCCACCCGACAGGGCACCAGGATCCTTCCGTCGCGGAAGACGAGGAGGAGGATGAGCCGCCGGAGGATGAGGCTCAGTAGGTGCGTGGGCTCACGGGGAGGAGCCGCTCGGTCTTGAGGATCGTCAGCGCTCGCTCGGCGTACTTGGACGATGTCCGCGCCCGGGACTCGCTGATGAGCCGGTTGCGGGAGTAGCTGACCGACCCGACGCTCACGTTGGTGAACTGGGCCTTCCCGCCTGTCTCGTCGCCGCGCTCTCGGATGTAGTGGGCCTGGGCGCAGGTGGCGCGTTTGATGGCGTCGGCGACCCGCGGGTCGGTCGGCAGGTGGTCATCGTCGACGTCGTAGACGGCTCCGATGAGGAGTTCGTCGATGTCCTCGGACGCCTGCTGAAGGTGCCGTTCCGCGCCGGGCCATACCGGGATGGTGACGAGGTAGTGCTCAAGATCGCCAATGGTTGCGTAGACAACCATCAGCGGCCTGCCAGGATCGGGGGCAGTCTCGGTGCGAGCGGCTGCTCCGCGTTCGGCAGGGCCGAGCTCGGCAGGCGGGCGAAGGGGGCGGCCTGCGCGGCGCGCGCGGCCGCGAGGTTGCCGAGGGCTCGGCGGACGACTTCGGCGAGCTGCTCGGGGGCGGGGTGCAGGTCCGGGGTGATGATCGGGTCGTGGTACAGCCACTCCCCCAGGGCGAGGGACTGCGCCGACAGGGAGATCCACAGCATGGGCGCTGGCTGGGCGCCTCGGGTCTGCTGGTGGATGATCTGGACTTGGTGGTCGACCTCGCAGCCGGCCAGTTCCGTGTGCGCGGCGATCGCGGCGACGACGACCTGTTCGACGCGGTCGGTGAGCCTCACTGCGGCATCTCCAGAAGCGCCACCTTGACGTCGGCGACGGCCGACAGGTTGACGTACATGAGGTCTTTGCCGCCGGGCTGCTCGTAGTCGTCGTCGAACGGCCCGAAGAACGCCGTTGTGCCGGCGGGGACCGGTTCGGGCGGGGACGTGACCGACTGCCCCTTGACCTGGCGGCCGATCACGGGGGTGACGTCGATCGACGAGGCGGCGCCGTTGACGACCATCAGGAAGCATCGGCCGGTGTTGCGGAACGAGACACCGGCAGCGTCCGGGGTGACCGGGGCGGGTGCGGCGCCGGTCGCGGTGAGCCGGGTGGCGACAAGGGACGTACGGGCCATGGGTGGGCCTCCTGGAGGCGGTCGTTGACCAGAGAAGGAAGGGGTGCCGGGCCCGGCCGACGGGCACGAGGCCGGCGCGGCTCGGGGGTTCCGGTGAGGCGCAGCCCGCGGCTCGGGCCCGGCACGATGGGGGGCGGGTCGTCAGGAGACGACCACGAGCGGAACCTTCGCGACCGTGGTCTGCGCGCCGATGGCCGCGGGGGCGGTGGCGCCCAGCCCGGCCCCGAACGTGAACCCGGCCGCCTTGGAGCCGGTGTGGACGGTGGCGGTGGAGGCGAGCGGCGCGGCGCCGGTGAGGGTCTGGACGGTCGCTGCGGCGGACATGGTCGCGGCGATGTACCAGCCCGCCGACTTGATCGGCACCGGCTTGGCGAGCGCGAGCCGCTTGGTGGTGTCGGCCGCCCACCCGGCCGCGGCCTGGTCGGCGGTCTGCGCGAGGAGCTTGCCGTCCGGGTCGTACAGGGCGTGCCACCAGTGCGTGTAGGTCACGCCGGCGGTGTCGCCGGAGGTGAACGCCAGGCTGGTGACCAGGTCGCCGCGCGCCAGCCAGATCCGGACCGCGATCGCGACGCCCGAGGCGGGGGCGGCGAGGTCGGCGGACGCGGCCCACACGGGGATGTTGGTGCGGACGAACGCGGCGGCGCGGTCGACGCCGGGCAGGGCGTTGAACGGGGTGTCGAACGCCGGGGAGTCGGCCAGGACTCCGGTGTAGCGGCCGTGGACCGTCACTGGCCGGCCTCCTTCTTCTCGTGCTGGTCGACGAGCTCGACGAGCTCGTTCTTGGTCTTGCCGCCCAGCTCGTCGTCGGTGATGCCGAGCTGCTTGGCGTAGGTGGTCCACGCGGCGACGAGCGCGTTCTTGGCCGGCTTGCGGAGCTGCTCCGCCGCGTCCCCCGCACCGTCACCCGTGCTGCCGGATGCAGCGGCCGCCTTGACGGCGTCGGTGAGGGAGGAGGGGTCGAAGCCCTCTCCGTTGTCCCCTGCCGGGTCGGGACGCTCGCCGGTGTCGCCTGGCGCCTCACCGTCCTGGGTGGGCTCCTTGGCCTCGGGGCCCGGGTCCTCGCTGCCCGGCTCGGCCGGGGCGGTGACGCTGCCGGCGTCGTCGGTGTCGGCCCGCTCCCGCACGGGGGTGATCTTGTAGTTGTGGCGGCGGAAGTACGCCAGCTCCGCCTTCTGGGTGTCGGCCACGCGGGCACGGCCGTCGACGAAGGTGACGCCGCCGACCGTGCCCTTGTAGCCCGCCAGGGGCGTTTCGATGTCGAAGCGCATGTCAGACCTTCACGTTCCGGAAGACGCCGCAGGCCTTGGTGTTCTTCAGGACCGGCGCGACGGGGCCCATTTCGACCTCGCCGGACTTGACGGCGCCGGAGGTGCTGTAGTCGGGCAGCCACGTCTCCACCAGCGGCACGCCCGCCATGGACGCGCCGTGGAAGGAGTCCATGCCGAAGCACACCGCGTAGATGTCGGTCAGGCCCGTGACGGTGGCGCCGCCGCCGGCGCCGTCGGGGTCGCGGGCCTCGATCGGGATGATCGGCGCCGCGCCGTCGAGGCGGTCGCCGATGTCGACCAGCGTCCACGGCCCGTACCGCTCGACCTGCCGGCCGAGGTCGTCGCGGGTCGCGGTGAACTGGCCGGCGCGCCGCGCCATGCTCTTGAGGCGCGTGATGGAGCGGGTGTTGCCGAGGATCGCGCGGACGCCGGGCGGGAGTGCGCCGGGCGCCCCCAGGTCGATCGAGCCGACCGTGGACGGGACGAGGCGGGACAGGAAGTCGTCGAACTCGTCCAGCCGCGTGAGGGCCTTGTCGGCGGTGTCCACGCTCGCCGACGTCCAGTCGGTGTACATGGGGTCGCCGCCCGGGAAGTACTCGGTGGCGGTGCCGGTGAGGGCGAGGTCGAGGCCCTCGAAGCCGTCCTGGTCCTCCTCGGTGGCCGGGTCGCCGAGGATCAGCGCCTGCTGGAATCGGCCGCGGACCGACGCCATCAGCTGCTGCATCTGGAAGTTAACTTCCGTGGTGGCGGGGTTGCCGAGGCGGGCGATGACCCGGTCGATGGTGACCGCGCCGCCGAGCGGCTTGAGGTCCACGCTGTAGCGCTGGCGCTTGGCCTGGCCGGGCGTGTACTCGGTGTTCAGCCGCCGGAAGTTGGCCTGCGCGGCCTCGATCAGCCGTGTGTAGGCGTAGGTGAGGCTGGACCCGCCGCCGGTTCCGGGGGTGACGACGTCGTCCCAGACCATCTGGTCCAGCAGCCAGCTGTAGCGCCGGAAGTTGTCGATGACCATGTAGTTGACGTCGTTGTCCGCGTTCACCTGCGCCTGGGCGAGGGTTACGGGCACGTTGTTCTCCTTCGGTTCGCAGGCCGGCGCGGCGCCCCTGGGTATGGGCTACCTGGCCTGGTCGTAGTGCTTCCTGACGGCCTCGTTGAGGGAGGCCGGCCGCTTGCGCTGCGGCTTGTTGCCGGTGTTCATCTCGCCGCCGGACCGTTCGGCGGCGCGGGGCTTGGCCTTGCGGAGCCGCTCGTTCTTCTCGACGGCCGTGTCGATCGCGTCGGCGATCTTGCTGCTGAAGTCGTCGGCGTCCGGGTCCAGCCCGGCGACGGACTTCAGGAAGCGAGCGCTGTCCAGCAGCGCGCGCGGGTTGGCGTCGTGGTCGTCGGCCGCGAGATACACCGCGAGCTGGACGGCGGCCTCGCGGTAGTTGGCGTGCGCGGTGTCGGCGCGCTTGCGTTCGGTCTCGGCCTCGGCCTCCGCCGCCTGGAGCTTGCTGCCGAGGTTCTTGGCGACCTCCTCGGGCGACGGCGGTGTGTCGTCCTTCTTCAGCCCGAGGGCCTTGGCCAGCGCATCCATCTGCTTGGTCTGCGTGGCCTGCATGTCGTCGAGCTGCTTTTGCAGCGCGGCGGTGGCCTTCTCCGCGGCCTGCCGCTTGGACCGCTCGTCCTTGAAGTCGTCGCGGATCGCGGCGATGGTGCGTTCGGTCTTGTCGTCCCCTGCACGGGCGCGGCGGTCGCGGGTGCGGCGCGGCTTGTCCTTGCCGGCCTTGCCGTCCCCACCGTCCCCGCCGCCGTCGTTGTCGGTGTCGTCGTCCTGGCCGTCGCCGTCGCCGTCATCGTCGTCGTCCTGGCCGGCGCCACTGCCGCCGCCCTGGCCGCCGCCGGTGTCCCGGTCGTCCTGGCCGCCGTCCTGGTCGTCGGTGTCGTCGTCCGCACCACCCATGACCGGCCACACGATCCGGCCGGAGGGCAGCACGCCGATGGCGCGGAGCCCGGTGCGGTCGTGGACGGGCAGGGTCGACACGTCCGGCAGGTTCAGCGCCGGAGTCGCCTTCGTGGTGTTCATGCAGGATGCCTCCAGGGCATGCGAGACGCCGGCCCGCGCCAGTCGGGCCGGTCTCTTGATGGGTGCGGGGGCGGCGCCAGGCGGCCCCCGACGGTTACGAGGTGGTTCAGGTACGGGGTGAGCCGGCGGGCTCCGTGGCGCGTTCGCTGTCGCGGTTGATGGGCCGCGCCTCCGCCGGCTGGGAGAAGCGGGGCCGGCCAGCGCCGGCGGCGGGGATCTGGTCGAGCGGGGAGGGCTCCTCGGCCTTGATCCGCTCGACCTCCTGCAGTACGCGGGGCTCGTCCCAGTCGGGATGGACCATCTCCACGCGGGTCTGCAGCGACACGGCGCGGGCGGACACCAGCAGCGACACGGTCTGTGCGGTGTCGGCGGGGTCGGGGGTGATGCCGGGCGCCCATTCGATGTCGGGTGGCTGGGGCCGCAGTCCGCGCCGCTCGAACGCGGCCTCCTCGATGGCCAGGAGCGCGTGGTTCATGTGGGCGAGGACGGGCCGCACATAGTTGATCTTGTGGGCCTTCGTTTGGAAGCTCTGCTCTTTGCGGGCCTGCACTTCGGTCGCGGTGAGCGCGGTGTCGCCAGCCAGCCCGAAGCTTTGCGCGGAGTATCCGGATGAGCGGACGATCGTTTCCAGCAGCGCCTGCGTGGTGTCCTGATGCTCCTGCACGCGGATCGAGAACTGGATCTCGTTGATGAGCGACTGGCCGGACATCGGGTTGATCTCGACCGGCGTGAACACCTCACGGTCGAGGTCGAGGTAGGCGCCTTGCCCGCGGCCCTCGGACTCCAGCATCGCCCGGTCGGCGAGAATGCGTGCCTTGCCGAGCCTGATGTCCCGCATCCAGCTGGTCCAGGTCTCATCCAGCGAGTCCATGAACGCCTCGACGCCCTGGTAGTCGGACCGGCCGAGGTTCACGCCCTCCGGCAGGTTCCGCCAGATCCGGTTCGGGCGGATGTTCGGGATGTAGCCGGCCGTCAGCAGGTCGATGCCGGTGGGGATCTCATCGCCGTTCTCGACGATGCGGGCGAAGGGTTCGGTGTCCTCGAAGTCGCCGAGCGGCGCGAGCTGGCCGAGCGAGGTGGGGGTGCCGACGAACACCTGGTGCCGGATCACGCCGGGCTTGTGGGTCTCCAGGTGACGGACGACGGTCTGCTGCCCGTCGTCCTCGATCACCGTCCAGAACATGACCTCGCGGAGTCTCCCGTACCGGAAGGTCGGGATCGCGCAGTCGGGCTGCACCACCGACAGCCACGGCCGGTCGGCGATGTCCTTGTCCCAGGAGGTGCGCAGGTAGACGCCGCCGAGCGCCGACGCGGTCTCGGCCGCCTCCCGCAAGGTGGCCTGCATTCCGTCGTCCTGGAGCTCCTGAAGCCGGTCCGTGGTCGCCTTGTGCGGGGTCTTGAAGGTGAGCGGGTCGGCGAACAGCAGGTTCGCGGACACCACGGAGATGTCCGAGGCGATCGGCATGTGGATCTTCGACCGCAGCTCGCCCTCGGGGGTGGGCCGGCCCCAGAACATCCGGGCGAGCGCACCGACGAGCCCGCCCCGGTACTGGGACGGCCGGTTCAGGGGGCGGCGGCGCGGCCAGTTCGGCGGCCGGACCGCGGCCACCCCGTCCCCGCCGTACACGTATTCGAGTTCGTCGGGCTCACCGGTCCACCACGCGGACCAGACCGCCATGCGGTCGTGGATGGGCGCAAGCTCGGGAGGCGGCCACACGTCATTGGCCATGCAGAACCAGGCCCCCTTTCGTAGCTCGGGGCCTGGTCAGGCCGATTCAGCCGGTGCTGTGTTCCGCAGATGGCAGCTGCACAGCCGGCGGGGACGCGAGGTAGGGCCCCAGCGTCGCGGCGGTGATGTGCGGCGGAAGCCCGCTGATGATGCGCTCCTCGATGACCGCCCACCGCACGGCTGCCTCGGCTGGGTTCAGGCGGTTCTCATTGCGGTACGCGCGCCACAGCCGCCACCCTTCGAGGTAGTCCTCGACGGTCGGGTAGGCGTACCGGTGCGGACACTCCTCCCGGCCGGCGAGCTGCTCGGGCGTGTAGGGGTGGTGCTGGTCGGTGTGCGCCTCGTCGTAGCCCCACGGGATGGAGCAGCCGGTGCCATGGACGTGGCACCCCGCGGCCGCCAGGCGGTCATTCACGTGTTCGGCTCTGCAACGTGCTCGATGGTCTCGGCGATGAGGATCGGAACGTGTGTGCGCGCTTCCCATAGAAGCTGCTCGATCGCGACCGCCCGGGAGCCGTCCTCGTCCACGTTGATCTCGGCCATCCACTGGTCGGGCTGGTAGCGGGCCAGCATCGACAGCGCGTGCAAGACCGCCCACCACGCCATGAGGGGGTGAACGCTGCGGCCCGCTCCTCCGACCTCGGGGAAGAACCACCACTCGCCGGCGTAGGGACGCACCATCGTTTTCAGGTACCCGAGGCGCTCTTCCACCGTGCTGGGTTGTTCGCTCGGCATCAACCAGTGCATGAGGAGCTCGCCCCAGCCACCAGTACGGACCGCGAAGTCCGGGTCACCTTCCGGGGCGTTGTTCGTCTTCAGGAAGTCGGCGTAGTCGTGAACATCGGGGAACGCCGAGAGGTAGTCGTCCAGGGCCTGGCGAGGTTGAGAAGACGCGACGACCCACGGCGGAAAGTCCACTACGCGGACGCTTACCAGAGAGTGCGGCTCTACGTGCAAGCTCTCGCTGACGTACAGCGGCATGCGCCTGTGCTTCTCGTCATCGCTGAGCGGCCGTTCGTTGTTGCCCGGTATGCAGTCCCATAGGTCTTCGAGACGCACCCCAGCCGATTCCGGGAGCAGCGGGGAGTCGAGGATCTCCGAGAGCCGCACGAAGCTGCTCGGCTTCCCCGCCTTACCGCTCACGACCCGAATGTCATGCAAGGGCCCGTCCATGCGATCCGCCTGGATGCCGTGGCCTCGGAGCTGCCACCCATCGCCATTCGCGATCGATGATGCGGATGCGGCGGCGATGGCGCGGCCAGCCTGGCTGAGCCCGTAGAAGATCAGAACGGGCTGTGTCTCCGGCCCGACCGCCTCTGCGGCGCGGAACATCTGCTGGGCCTGCTCCAGCGCGGTGCCGTACGTGCGGCGCCTCGCAGGTGTCCTCTTGGCGGGAGTTGGCGGGTTGGCGCGCGTCGCGCGGATTCGCCCCCAGGTCTTCTCGGCATCCGGCATGTCCGTCATCGTCTCACCGCCCGGTCGGTCACTGCCGGTCTTCGACGACGGCCGAGGCGTCTGCACGATCGGCCTGTCCTCCGCCGCTCCCGGAGAATCCGGACGGCGGCGCGAGGCTGCCGACGAGGGCGTCCCGGCCGGCGTCGACTTCTACGGCCAGGACCTCGCGGCCGAGGAGCGGCCGCGGCGGTGTTCGGCCTCGTCTGCGGCGGCGAGAAGCTGCGCGGCGTACTGGCGGGCGTGGGTGGGGCTGGAGTCGCCGGCCTCGCGGCGGATCATCCCGTCGTCGCGGACGCGGGGGCCGACCGGCATCTGCGTGTGCGGGGTGCGGGGCACGAGCCAGGAGCCGTTGTAGGCGCGGTCGAACCGGGACCGGCTGTAGGGGTTGAATCGGGGGCGGCGGCCGTGGACGTGCCAGCTGTGGGCATCGGCGTGGGTGAGGAGTCCGAGGATGGTGTCGGTGGCTTCGACGTCCTGGTGCTCGTAGCCGCCAAGGCCACCATCCAGGTAGGCCAGTGGCAGGCCTCCGCGGTCGCAGTCGAGGCAGTGAAGGGCGACGCCGCAGTTCTCGTCTCCGACGAGCCGGAACCGTTCGGGGTCGTCGCTGGGCGCAGGGTTCGGCGGCGGGTCGGGGTTGGCCATGGGCGTCCTTGTCTGGTCACGGGTTTTCGCAGGTGACTTGAATGCGACCTGCGGAAACGCGGCACCTTGGTTAGGCGGCGAGGGCGAGGTGAGGGCGCCACAGGAACTCGGTCGTCTTCAGCCCGTACCGGCCGGCGTCCAACGAGTGATCGTCGGTCTTGACGGGCTCGTCGATGCCTTTCTCGGCCTGGTCGGGGTCCCACGTGTAGCCGGGGACCTCCTCGATCCAGCCGGTGCAGGACTCGTGGACGCGGAGCCGGTCGGTGGCCAGGAGGGATGAGACGAGCCGGATCCCGTCGAGCACCGCATTGTCGGCGAGGGTCGGGGTCACCTTGTCGCGGTACAGCTGCGTGATGAACGACGCGGCGGACGGGTCGACCACCCAGTAGCGAGGTTGGACACCGCGCGCGGACAGGCCTGGGACGCGGATGTGCGCGGCCCAGTTCCGGAGCCGCGCGGAGTACTCGGGGTCGGTGAGCTGCCGGCGCGTGACCTTCGCCTCGTACCGCCACTCGTTGGTCAGGTAGAGGCGCCCGTCGGCGCCGAGCCCGATCATCTCCGCGGAGAAAGGGTTGCTGGTGCCGTAGTCGATGCCGCACGCCGGCCACATCACGATCTCCGGCAGTGCGGAGACGATGTGGCGGTCCTCGTTCCACATGTCGTAGACGCTGCCTTCGGCGAGGCACCATTCGCCCTGAATGAAGCGGCGGTACCAGAGCCCGACGTACTCGTTGCGCAGGTCCTGCTTGAAGGACTCCTCGAGGAACGGGTTGTCGTCCAGCACGAAGTGCCAGGTCCGCAGGTTCAACTGGCCCTCGCGTAGCAGGAACTTCTTGCGCAGCCAGTGGGAGGGCCCGTCCGGGTTCGTCGTCGCGATCAAGCGGGCGCCCGGCACGCGGATGCGCGACAGGCACATCGTCCAGAAGCCCTCGGGGATCAGCGTGGCTTCGTCGATGTAGATCAGGGACGCGGTGGCGCCGCGGATGCGGCCTTCGGCGCGGACGTCGCTCGCGCCGACCAGGTGCACGGTCCGGCCGAAGATCGTGGCGACGTTCGAGCCGCGGGTGTGCTCGACGTACTTCGCGAGCGGCCCGAACGGGCCGAGGGGCTGCATCAGCACCTCGATGATGTTCCGTTCCACCGTTTGGAGCGTCCGGCCGACGCAGAAGATCAGGCCGTTCTCCGGGGCCTGCGCCACGGCGATGAGGAACGCGACGAGGCTAGCGATGGTCTTCCCGCTGGAGACCGCGCCCTCCCAGAGCGAGATCTTCACCCGCTCAGACTCGACGATCGAGCGGATCTGCTTGCGGGACATCACACTCGTGACCCGCTCCAGGTCGACGGCCGGGGGCACAACCACCCCCTCAGCCACGCAACCGCCAACAACCGCCGGTCGACGAGATATGGGAAACGTCTGCGGCCGTGACGTGGACGATGCCAAGCTGGAGGCGCGAGAGATTATCTGTCGTGGCCATCTATTGACCGGTCGCCGTGTCCTGGACGACCGCCCTCCCCCCGGAAGGGCGCCGCCCCGGCCCGACGGTGAGAAGGCCTACTTTCGATGACTCTCGAAACCCCGAGCGGTTCCGCGATCTCCTTCGTCGCGGCTCTCGCCGTCAGGGACTGGGTTCTACTCCTGATCGCCCTCAGCGTGGTCGTCGTGTTGTTCGGCGTGCTACTGCCGGCGGTGTGGTCGTCAAAGCCGGCCAGGCGCCAAGCCGCGCGGGCCGTGCTTGAGGCTGTGCTCCAGTGGAGCCTCGACCTGCTGGTGCCGAGTGGGCGACGCGGCCGACGCTGATGTCCCGTCCCCGCCTCCGCGCGCCGCCACATCGTGGGATGCAACTGAGTCTTCAAGCACAGACCGCGACGCCTGGTCAAGTGCACGCTTCGGGCTATGAGCCTGTACATCACAACCGTTGGCGCAGCCATCACCACGCTGCTCGGGGTCCTGGTCGGTGGCGCGATCACGCACCGATCGCAACGGCAACGCTGGTCGCGCGACCGGCAAGCAGAAGCGTGCGCCCTCATCTTGCGCGAATCGTCGAACGTCCTCATCGAGCTCGGCAAGCTGGACGGACGCAACCCGCCTGTTCTCGATGATGGAGTGCGAGTCCCCACGCCGATCGACTGGCGGCCGTGGAACGAGGCGTTGGGAATGGTCGTGCTGACCGCCGACCACGAGATCGTCAGCGCCGCTCAGGAGATCGACGCAGCTTTCTGGCCTGTTGGGCTGCAGGTCGCCCGCGGCTGGACGGCAGACGGCGAATGGTTCGAGCTTCGCGCCGGAATCGAGGCGAAGCGGCAGGCCTTCGTCAACATCGCGCGAACGCGCCTCGCTCCGGCAGGACCGCCGCTGCGCCGGCTCACTGGGCGCCCCAGCGACGATGACTCCATCTGGGAGCTTCGCCGCTCCTACTTCTCGTCCAATGGCTCAGCCGAGCGGCAAGCCTGACGCCGACTCATTGTGTTTCCGCAGGCCGATTGGATGCCACCTGCGGAAACGCGGCACGCCGCTGTCACTCTGGTGGGGGCGCCTCGCGGCCGGCGTCCTGCGCCGCTTGCGTTTCCTGGGCCTCGATCGCCTCGTAGGCGAGGCCGAGTGCGGCGCGTAGGTCGCCAATCATCGTCTTGCCCTGCTCGGCGCCGTCGCCGGTGTTGACCGATTCGATCTTCAAGGCCTTGTCGAGGGCGATGGCCATGGCCGTGTAGGCGGCCTGCTGGTCGCGGATCGGCGGGAGCTTGGTCGTGACGAGCTCGGTGCCGAGTGGCCCGGTGACGATCTGGGTGTAGGGCGACCAGGCTCGTTCACGGAATCGTTGGGCGTCGCCGTACAGGTCGACGAGGAGCTTGGCGCGGGCGGCCTGCGCGTCGAACTTGCGGGCCTGTGTCGCGCGCGCGGTTTTGCTCTTTGACCGGTCAAACGCTGACGTCAGGTTGGCGGCTTTGGCGATGTTGGTGACGGTGCCGACGCTGACGCCGTACTTCCGGGCTATGGCGTTGCGGGAGAGTTTCCCGGTCTTGATGGCCTTGAGGATCTTGGCCCGGGTTTCGTCGTCGATGCGTGGGGGCACACGTGGTCACCCGCCTTCTACCAGGTGGGGCAGCGTGCGGGGCCGTTGGGTGGTCGCTGGTGCTGCGGTGTGGGGGTCGGGGATGAGGCCGAAGTGTCGGGCCCATTTGCCGACGGTGGCGTCTGCGCGTTCGCGGATGGCGAGGGCTGGGTTGGGGGCGAGGCCCTGGCCTTCGGCGATGAGGACGCCGGCGGTTTGGACCATCTGGTCGGCGTCGACGTAGGTGGCGAGGGCGTTGCACAGGAATGCGAAGGCGGGGGCGGTGCCTTCGGTGAGTGTGCCGGGGGCGGTGTGGGGGGCGAGGGTGTGCCAGAGGGTGGTGGCTTCGTCGGAGAGCCAGTCCGGCGGGTCGACGGGGGCGGGGACGGTGGTGCTGGTGTCCCCTCCCCCGTCGAGCAGCTGGAGCGCGGCTGACTCGGGAGCCTTCTCAGTGGCCGGCTGTCGGGTGCCGCGCTTGGGCATCAGATCAGGTGCCGGAGTTGCGCGCCCGGCTGGGCGACGCGGCGCGGCGGGCCGGCGGCGGGGTGCTCTCCCCGCGGCCGCGGCGGCGGGAGCCGCCGAACAGGTTGCCGAGACGTCGGCGCATGGTGCCTCACTTCCCTAGGTGGACCTTCAGGGTTCTCGCGGCCTGGTGGCCGTCGAGGTACTTGTCGCCGAGGACGTCCAGGCCGGTGTCGGCGAGGAAGGCGTCCTTGGCTTCGCGGTGTGGGAACACCACGACAATCCAGTGCGGGGAGTCCAGAACGTTGGCCGGGTGCGGGTCGGGGGGTGCGGTGAAGGCGGAGGCGAGGGCGGCGAGTTCCTCGGCGCACTCGCGCTCGAAGCCACCGGTGCCAGTGAGGCCGGCGAGCGGGTCGGGCGGCAGGGTCGAGGTGAGGCGGTCGGTGACGGACTCGCCGTCGGTGCCAGTGAGGGCGCGGGAGGACAGGAGCGCCTTGGCTCGGTCGCGGGCGTTCTGCACGGCGGTCTTGCCGACCGCGGCGGCGAGTTCGGGGCCGTGGACGTAGTGGCCGTGCGGGGTGATGCGGGCGGCCTTGCAGAATCGGGCGGGGTCTTCGGGGGCGCGGAAGCACAGCGCGAGCCAGTACTCGGAGTCGGTCGCGCGGCGGAATCGTTCGTCTTCGCGGCGGGCGCGCTCCCGGAACCCGAGGCGCTTCTCGAGTTCCTCGGGGCTGACGTCCTCGTCGCCGGGGCGCAGCCGCGGCTTGTCGGTGTCGTCGGGCGGGGCCTCGGGCGGCGGCTCGCCGGGCTTGATGCCGCGGCCGGCCATGGCCTCCAGGCGGCGGCGCACCTCGTCAGAGATCGGCACGGAACAGCTCCATGTCCGCGAGCGGGAACCAGTCCAAGACCCGCTGGTAGTCGTCGGGGGCGTACGTCTTGAGTTGGGCGAGGAACCGGTGGTCGAGGCCGTCGAACGAGCGTCCGAACCACAGGTAGTCGGGCGGCAGTTGGACGCCGGCCCGTTCGATGGCGCCCATGACGTCGGCCTTGCGCCAGTCCCACACGACTTTCTGGGTGCGGGCGGTGCTGTTGATGGGGCCGTGTGACTTCAGGGCCATGCGGCGGTTCGGGGAGTCCGCGGCGCGGACGCCGTCGCATACCCACGCCTCGGGCATGTCGTAGTGCTCGCGGACCAGGTCGTTGAGTTCGGTGTAGGTGAACTGGGGCAGGGTCGCGGCCTCGATGAGTGCGCAGCGTTCGGGAGGCTGGTAGACGAGGGCGGTGAGCCACCGGTACAGCGAGGGGTGCGGCAGGTTCAGGATCGGGCCGCAGCCGAAGAACTCGCCCATGTAGGCGAGCGACTCCTCGACGAAGCGCAGGCCGGGGACCAGGTACAGGTGGTACGGGATCACTTCGACGCCGGCGTCTCGGAGTGCGAGCCAGGCCGCGAGGCTGTCTTTCCCGCGGCTGAAGCTGAGTAGGACCGGCTTGCCGGCCTCTGCCAGCTCCTTGCGGAGTGTGGCAGAGGGAGGGACTCCCTCAATCTCAATCACTGGCATACCAATATTCTTATCATGGTCGGCTTGTGATGTGCGGGTATGGCCGGATCCTGTCAACGGTCCGGCGGCGGATTCGGCAGGCATGGAGCCGGAGTGACCTACGGGCCCTTGTAGGTACGGGCAGGCATTCACGGAGGGACTAGCCACCCTTGGGCGGCCCCTACACCCTCAGAGACGGACACGGAGGGACGGGCGGGCATGGTGGCGGATAGCAGGCATCTTGGCAGGTCAGAGTCTACACTCCAAGATGACTTGACATGATTATTGGATTGCCATAGTGTTCTGGTCATCGGCAGGGACACACGGTCCCGGCCACCACTACCCGGAGGTCCCGAGATGGCCATGGACTACGTCGGCAAGATCCAGGCGCTGCTCAACAAGGCGGAGCACCCCAACACCCCGCCGGCGGAGGCGGCCGCCGCGATGGCGGCCAAGCTGATGAAGGCCAAGGGGATCGAAGAGGCCCACATCCGCAGCTCCAAGGGGCAGGACCCCGAGGAGATCACCCTGATGGTCATGGAGATGCCCATCGAGCACGGGACGGTGTACTACGAGGCGGTGTACCCGCTGATCGTGGCGATGGGCGGCGAGGCCCTCGCCGACACCCACAAGGGCGAGATGACGATCGTCGGCACCAGCAGCCTGCTGGACAGCCTCACCGTCCTGCTCACCAGCCTGTCGCTGCAGATGAACTCCGCGTTCAACGCCGCCGGCGACAAGCGGGAGACCGAGCTCCGCAAGCTGAACCCGGGCTGGGACGACCAGCAGGTCTGGGACGCCGTCGACCAGTGGTGCTGGGACTACATCCGGGGCTGGGGCGCGGGCGTGGCGGAGAAGATCCGGGCGCGGGTCGGCGAGCTGGCCGACGAGGCGCCGGGCAACGCCCTGGTCCTGCAGACCGAGGCCGACCGGATCCGGGCCGCCTACCGGAAGATGTTCCCGCACACGGTCAAGCTGACGGGCGCCCGCAAGCAGCACTACCTCGCGACGGCGCAGGGTCGCCAGGACGGCCGTAACGCCGACATCGGTGACGCCCGAGTGGACGGGGGCGGCAAGGCCACCCGCGCGATCGGCTGAGCCATCGGCTCCAACCCCCGGCAGGGTCCCCCTGCCGGGGGTTTCCGCATGCCATCACGGGGCCCCGCCGTAGCCGGCCACCGGTCAAGAGCTGGGGACGGTGCCCGGAGCGGGCGGGCCGGACAGTGCCGGAGCGGGCGGGAGCGGTGCGGCGGGCGGGCGGCCTACGGGCGGCCCTGCAGCGGCCTACGGGCGGCCCTGTAGTGGCCCGTGAGGGGGCTGCAGGGCTTCCCCTGTAGAGGAAGTGGCTGGAGATGGAATGACCCCTCACAGGCCAATCTGTGGCCATTCAATTTTCCCTGCCTGTCTGCTTGACTTGATTATTGGATTGCCATAGGTTCGGGGGTGTCGGAAGCACCCAGGAACGGACCAGGGAGAAACCAGATGGGCGACCCGAACTGCGATGCCGGCAAGAACTGGCTGGACATGGGGGCCCGCGACTTCGACACCGAGGCCGGCCCGGAGGCGGAGTACCGGCAGGAGGCGATGTTCCCCGAGCCGGACCCGTGCGGCACCGCTGACCTGCTCTCGTAACCCCCGACCCGAAAGGTTTGATCATGCTCAAGGTCAAGCTGACCGCGCTGGCCCACTCGTTCAGCCCCGCCCGCCGGGCCGTGCGCCCCGAGCGGCTCATCAAGCTCACCGACGACGAGTTGGCGATGCTGTTGCGGCGGTGGGACTGGAGGCCGTACGTCGTGCAGGCGGTCGAGGCGGAGGCGACGCGCCGTGACCGAGTGGATGAGAAGGCGCGCCGTAAGGCGGCCCGGCTGGAGCGGCGGAAGGCCAAGGAGAGGCAGCTCCGCTCGGACTACCAGGACTACATCGAGGCGTCCTACCTCGCGGCTGAGGCGGAGACGCGGGGACATGTGTTGAACGCGGCCGGCTGGGCGGCGGGTGTGGACCCCAAGAGCCTGTTCTCCGGGCAGTGGTCACGCGCCCGCAAGTACGCCAGCGAGGAACTGCTCAACTTCTGGGCCGAGCACGGGCGGATCACCTACTCGGAGTTCAAGCGGCAGTCCCGCGAGCAGCGGCCGGAGGAGCCAGAGCGGGAGAAGGTCCCCGCCTGACTTCGCGCCCGGGCCCGGCCACCGTGCCGGGCCCCTCCCCCTTCTAACGAACAGGAGATCGCCGGATGGCGACCATCAAGATCACGCACACCCTCCCGGAGGGCACCCTCGTCCACGGCACGGAGCGGGGAGACGGAACCGGGACGATCCTCGGCGGCCGCGGCGGCTGCGGGTTCCGGTTCTCCAGGGACCTCGCTTGCTGGTACCTCCCGCACTCTCGCGACAAGGTGTCCAAGACCTGGGTGATCGGAGAGGCGAAGCGTCGGCTCACCGAGGCCGGCCACACGGTGGCGGTAGAGATCGACGACGCCTCACCGGGCCGGGACTTCGGCGAGGCGGAGGCCGAGCGAAACGAGCGGGCGGAGGACCGGGCGGAACGGTACGGGGCCCGGGGGCATCGGGCGTTGCGGGCGGGGCTGTCCAGGTGGCAGCACAACCGGGAGCGGATGTCGCACATCCCCATGGGACAGCCCATCCTCGTCGGGCACCACTCCGAGCGGCGGCACCGCAACTTCCTGGACAAGATGCACCGCAGCGACGGGATCGCGGTGAAGGACATGAAGCGCGGCGAGTACTGGGCGGCGCGGGCTGCGGCGGCGGAGAAGTACCGACAGCACCGCGAGAATCTGCCGACCACGCTTCGGCGGATCGAACGGCTGGAGGCCGAGCTTCGCAGGATGGACCGGCACCTGGAGTCCATGCGGGTCAAGGCCGAGGCGGAGGCGGCGGCGAAGAGGGCCGCCGCCCGAGGGGCCGCGCTGCGCGAATGGCTGCGGAAACTGCTGCGGCGCCCGCACGCACCGGTGCCGGCGAGCCCGGGAATGATCCGAATGACCACGACCCGCGAGCAGACGGCCGGGGAACTGGCCTACTGGCACGAGCATGTCGAGAAGCTGAAGGCCGAAGGCCTGAAGGTGTGGGGACCCGGTGACTTCACCAAAGGAGACTTCGCACTGCACCGCGGCCGGTGGTTCGAGGTGATCCGGGTCAACCCCAAGACCCTCACGGTGCCATGGCAGCACCTCGGCGACCACCGGGCGGTGCTCACAGTCGAGGCGGCCACCAAGGCCCAGCTGACCGGCGGGCGGCTGCACACCGACCGGTTCGGCTACGACGACATTCAGGGCCGGATGTCAGCCGAGGAGATGGCCGTCAAGCTGGCGCAGCCGGCCCCCCAGGACAGTTAGCCCCTCGGGGCGGCGGGTCCTCCCCTGGTGGGGAGGGCCTGCCGCGCCGTCTGGGCTGCGAGGAGGACAGCGCGATGCCCCTGCTGATGACCCGACCGGAACTGGTCCGGCGGAGCGACGCCCGCTTGGCGGCGCACTATTCTGCCCTCATGGAACTTGACGGGATTATTGTCTTGCAGGACCCGGCGGAGATCCCCGCCGACCGGGACGCCATCCCCGACGAGGCTCTCATCAATGTCGATGTGTGGGCCGCGTTGCAGGGGGTGAAGAAGACGACCGTCGAGGCGAACCGGTCCCGGCACAACGCTCGCCGGGGCACTCCCCAGGCGAAGGCCGGCGACATGCCGGAGGAGTCAACCACCCTCGGCAGGGTGCCGTTCTGGCGGATGGCGACCTACCGGGCGTGGGAGGCCAACAGGCCCGGTAAGGGTGCCGGTGCTGGCCGTCCCGCCGGAACCGGAGGGGCGTACTCGCCCCGCGCTCCGCGCACCCTCCAACTGCCGGGCAACTGCCCGCACTGCGGTCAGACGATCCGGCGGAAGGACCTGCCCGAGGGCGCGAACATCAGGAGCCGGCGGAGCCTGGAGTTGCCCTCGCTGTGCCCGCATTGCAGCCGCGAGATCCGCGGGGAGGACCTCCTCGCCGTCCAGGAGGCGAAGTGACCGACGACCGCCAGGACGAGCAGCACACGGCGGTGTACTACCGGCGGCTGCGCCCGGACTCTCCCACCGGGCCGGTGCCGGACCCGGAGGTCTCCCCCACCGACCGGATGCTCGACGCGATGCTCGCCGGCGAGGTGGACGCGGTCATCGCCATCGACAGGGAAACGGACGAGCCTCGCGTGTTCCCTGTCTCCCCGCCTCGGGACAGCCGGTAGGGGTCAGATGGTGGCCCAGTCGGTGGCGAGCAGGTCGGTTTGGGAGGCGACCCAGGGGACGAAGTCGCCGTCGACGGTCCGCATCATCAGGTAGGGCCGGAACTTGCAGACCGTGCCCTGCTCGATGCCGGTCGCCTGTGCGGTGTTGGCGTTGATGGCGATGCCGTCCGGGTAGCCGGCCTGGAGCACGATGAACATGCCCCTGCCGTTCCAGCCGCCGCGGGTGAGCCTGTCGCCGGCGCGGAGTGCTGCCAGCGCTTCTCCGAAGTCCATGCGTGGTCCCTTCCAGGGGTTAGGTCAGGAGCCGTGTGCCCCAGGGGCGTACCGAGCGGCACCGGCAGTGTGGGTGGACCGCGCCCGGCAGGCCCATCCTGGGAGGGCGGCTGACGAGGTAGTCGCGGCCGTGGGCGTGGCGGCATTCGCTGGTGGTGGAACCGTCCTGAACCGACCACCAGCCGAGTCGGTCACCGTAGATCGCGGCCATCCGGTCGGCGGCGGCGGCCGCGCGGCGGCGGTTCTGCTGGGCGGCCAGATGCTGCCGCAGATACCGCATCTCCGGTCGCAGTGCCTTGCGGACCGCGGCGGCAACGGTCTCGTTCTCGCCGCGGGCTCTGATCGCGGTGTGGATGCGGCGAGCCGCGTTCACCAGGTACCACGCCCGGTAGTGGTGGGAGTCCCGCCGCCCCTGTCGCACTGTGGGCCCGGTGGCGCGGGACCGCGGATCGGCAGGGATGCGGCGGGCCAGGTCGGCGGCGGCGCGGATCGCGGCGGCGGCCAGGCGGAGCGGCTTGAGCGCGCGGCGGAGCGCGGCGGCCGCCGCGGCGGCGGTCAGGCCGGCGGCCAGGACTGCCGCGGCGGCTTCGACGACCTTCTGGTCACGTCGAGACGGCTCGGGGTTCTGGTGTTCCATCACCGCCCCCGGGCATGTTCGCGTTGCGGGTGGTGTGCCGTTCGATGAGGTCGCCGGCGACGGCGGCTGCTGCGGCCAGCGGCACCATCGGTGGGTCGCCAGTCGCGAACGGTTCCAGCAGCCGGGTCAGAGCCTCGACGACTGCCTGCGCGACGTCCGCCCGGTATAGGACGGTGAACGGCGGCGGCCGGAACGGCAGGACCGGGCCGCCCACCGGCCCCGAGCGGCTGTACTCGGCGCGGTGCCGCAACTCGTGCCACACCTCGACCGCATCTCGTCGGCTGGTGAACCCCTCGACTACCAGGACGCTGAACCCGAGGAGGCCTCTCAGCCTGTGCACACCGCTCGCCATGATCATGTCGCTGGGAGCGATGCCGTAGCTTCGCGCCTCCATGACGGCCTCGCGGTGTCCCAGCGCGCAGATCACCGTGGGCATCAGGACTCGCCGGCGCGGGCCCGCTCAAGTGCGCTCTCGTAGGCCGCCTGCGTCCTCTCCAGGACGACCGCGAAGGTGCGGGCGGCGTCGGCCACGCTCACCGTGTGGCCCCCGTCGTCGGCGAACGGCTCGATCAGGGCGCTGAGGGTTTCGACGGTGCGCGAATCGATGTCGGTGGTGTAGAGGGCGTTGATCAGCGGCGGGTGCGTCGGCAGGATCGGCGGGGTGTCCAGCTGCTCGACGGCCGTGCGGACCAGTTGCCAGGTCTCGAATGCGTCGGGGCGGCGCGCGAACCCGCCGGTGACGGTCACGTCGCAGGTGTCGGCGCCGGTGATGCGGCCGAGCTGGTGGGTGTGGACCCGGTCGCCGGACTCGACTGCGAGGGCGGCGGCGGCTTCGTCGGCATCGGCGGCGTTCAGCGCGCAGATGATCGTCTTCACTTCGCGGGCTCCAGTTCGGCGCGCAGCTGGTCGAGGGTCTTGGCGCGGACCTTGTTGTGGCGGGCGTCGGCCAGCGCGTTGTGGAGTCCGGCCGGCTGGTCGGGGAGCCGCGGGTGGCCGAGCCTTTGCGCTTCCTGCTTGAGGTCGTTGGTCCACATCGGGACGCCGGGCGCCAGGTCGTTCATCGAGCCCCACAGCTGGCACAGCACCACGTGGTCGTAGGCGCCGTACCACGCCCATAGCTCCGGGGCGGGCGTCGCGGCGATGAAGGTGTGGACGGCGCGAGCGATCTGCGCGCGGGGCCGGACGTCGGGGTGGTCGAGGTCGAGGTGCCCGTGGATGCAGCGGCAGCGGACGCCGGGCGGGTCCTGACGCTGCGGCAGCGACGGCCACACGTTGTCGACCAGCCAGTCGGAAGCGAAGAACTTGCGGGTGTCGAAGTCGGAGGAGACGGCGTAGAACTCGCGGCCGTCGTCGGCGACCATGCCGATGCTGACCAGTTCGACGGGGTGGTCCGGGCCGGCCTCGATGAACTCGCAGTCGTAGAAGATCCGCATGCGGGGTTACGCCTTCCAGGCTTCGGGCTTGCTGCGGCGGCCTCGCTCGGGCATCACGTACAGGCTGGCGGAGTAGGCGTAGCCGAGGTGATCGCCGGTCTTCAGGTGGGGGTTGCCGAGGGAGATTCCGCCCTCGCAGCCGCCCTGGTAGGTGCCGGGCCCGGTCCAGCCGATGCAGGTGTCGCCCTCGTGGCGACCGTGCGGGCAGCGGTCCAGGTCGGCGACGATCCGGGCGAGGCCGTGCAGCTCGGATTCGCTGGGAGGCAGCTCAGTGAGGTACTCGCGGAGCTTGGCGGCGCCCTGGCTGGCGCGCTGCACAGCCACGGTGAGCGGCGTGTGCAGGACCTGGTCGGCCAGGTGCCGGGAGGCGTTCGACTCGTCGAGCCGGGTGAGGTGGCTGCTGGCCCACTTCAGCGCGTGGATGATCTTGTCGAGTTCGCGGGTGGCGTCGTCGTGCTGCATGGGTGCGGGTTCCTTTGCGGGTTTCCGTGAGCCGGAACGGCCCGGTACCGGGCGGCACACCCTGCGGTGGGTGCCGTTTCTCAACCGAGTCCGGGCCGCGCCAGCTTGGGCGGGGAGGGCGTGCGTTTTGGGGCGGGCCTACTGCGCCGAGGGCGAGTCAGGCTTCTAGTGCATCGGCGAGCTTGCGCAGAGCGTCGGCGATGTTGTCGGTGAGGACGGAGCCCGCGATGGTCGCCTTCACGCGTCGAACCGGGGGCGCGGTGGCGGAGTCGTGAGTCTCCCACTCGGTGGTGATCTCGCAGCGGACGGCGGCCTCGGCGATGGTCAGGTCATCGAGGACGACTTTCAGGGGCAGGGAGGCGAAGCTCATGCCGGCTGCTGGTGGCCGATGGTGACACGGCGGGCGAAGAGGGTGAGGGTGACCTGCACCGGCTCGCCGTGGTTCATCGTGATGTCGTGGACGCGTACTGGTGCGTCGGAGGGGGCTAGGACGGAGCGGCCGTTGATCCGGATGTCGTCCGGCAGGATCACCCGCTGGTCTACCTGTCCGGCGCCGTGCTCGATGATCTCGATGTCCGCGCCCTGGGCGACCGTGTCGGTGTCGTAGAGCCGCTCGAAGTCTGCGGCCGGGAAGCCTTGGATGTGGTTGTCGGCGGCGCGGACGAACACGGTTCCCGGCTCGGCTGCCGTGAGCCCGCCCGGCGACGCATACGACAGGAACCGCAGTCCGTTGACCTCCGCTACGCCGTCGTAGGAATCGCCGAGGAACCGGACCACTTCGTCGGTGTTCTCGCCGGTCCACAGCTGGTAGGTGACCGGGATGGGCCGGGGCAGAGCTGTGGGCCAGGTGCGTGGAACCTGGTGGTCGCCAGCGGTGGTCGGGGTGTCGTGCATCGCGGGGTTCCTTCTCATCTCGCCGTAGTGACCGGATCAGGCCGCGGTTTGCTGTATCCGCCGCTGGGGCGATGTCAGATTGGGGTGGGATTGCAGGTATGCATCGCTTGTTGCCGCTGGGCATCCTGCTGGTATTCGCGGCCTCCTGGGTCGGGTTCGTTCCCGTATCCACTGGCGGGTTCGAGTGCGGGTCGCTTTACTCCCCGAAGTCCCTCAGCACGGACTTCGGCGACGACTTCCCTATTGAGGTGTTGGGGCAGGCGCAGGACGCATTCAGCTCGGTGAATGAAGCGTGCTCGGAGCAGCGGACGCGGATGCTGGTGCTCCCGATGGCGGGCATCGTCGTGGCAGGGATCGCCGCCGGGGTGGCAGGTGGCCTGGCGTGGCGGCGGCGGCTGGGTGCGGCGCGGGCCGCGACCACAGAGTGAAGGTGCGGCCCTTCGTCCCCTGACCCCCCGCTAGAGCCTGAGGTCGAAGGGCCGCACGAATCTCCGGGTGTTCCCACCTCGCGCGAAAGGGCGGGCCCGGAGTGCGCACTCTGCCCAGGTCTTGAAGCCCCGGGGGTGCGCGGTCTGGAGGCTTGCCGGGGTCAGCCGGCGAGTGCGGCCCGCGAGGTGCGTTTCGCGCTGCCGCTGGTGCGTAGCGCGGCCTGGTAGGCGGCCTTCTCGGCCTTGACGACGTCCCCGCGGCGGTAGATAGGACGCCGCGGTGGTGATCCCTCCACAGGCTCCATGTACCCGCGGGTCCGCCAGGTGCTGATCGTGGATGGTGCCACGCCTAGCGCGGCGGCCGCCTGCGCGGTCGTCCAGTACTCCTCGGCATCGGGGCCGATCAGATGATCACCCCCTGAGCGCACGAATGCCCCCAGCCGGCGTTCCGGGCTGAGGGCATGGGTATTGCAGGTGATCTTTAGTTTGGACCGCAGGTCAGGGCGTTGTCAACGCGGCGTGGCCTGCGGTTCGGGGGGCGACGGATCCGGCGTCGAGGGCAGCTGAACGGCGCAGGCCTGGCCGGCGTGCGCGGGGCGCACGCACACCCAGCCGTCGGCGGCGGGGCTGACGATGTGCATCGCAGGAAACAGCGGCCGAAGGGACGGACCGTCGACGAACAACCCGTCCTCAGCGCTAGGCGGGTGCGAACGTGCAGCGGTCGACAGCATGGCTCCTCTGCGAGGCGAGGCCTTCCGGGTGGGTAGCTCCTATTGTCGCTGCTGGGCCCGACAGAACGCGACTCCACCGCTATGGTCGCCGCGTGCCATCCTCCAGCCGGGGACGGCGTCAAGCTGACGCTTCTGCAGTAGGACCTCCCGACTGGCAAGCTGTCGGGATGGAGATACCACCCCTCGGCGACTATGCGCAGCTACTCAAGTCCGAGGCTCGTCCGTGGAGTGCTGGAACGATCGTTCACGGCTCCAAGGTCTTGGACGACCTGGTGGCCGGCCTGGAACGACACACCCGTACCGACTGGACAACCAAGCACTGGCAGCGCACCGATCCGCGGCCAGCGGTAATCGGCTGCGTGCCGTGGTTGACGGACTTTCCTGTGACACGGGCTCTCACAGCGTTCGACCAATGCTGCATCGTGGTGGACAAGCAGCAGCCGGAGTACAACGCGGTGCGGCAACTCGCGGCCCGCGGCAACCCCCTGTCCAGCGCATATCTCGACGGCTTCGACGAAATCGCGCTCCCGGACGAAGACGGCAATCCGCCTGTCATCGAACCGTATACCCGCCGGTTCGACGTCGACCTCGGTCCCGTGCGCGTAGCTGGGTGGCGCCGAGCTAAAGACGGACCACCGAGGCCGATGCTCCACTCCAAGATGCTGGTCCTTGGCGTCACCACCTACACCGAGGACGACGAGAACTTCACCGGCGACTACCTGCGTTTCCATCCGAAATCGACGTGGATGGGATCAGCCAACTGGACGCAGGCCGCCCGTAATCACATCGAGTTCGGCGTGTGGTCGACCGACCCCGACCTCGTAAAACACAACTACGACTACCTATTGTCCCTGCTTAGGTTCAGCGAAGCGCGAGGGGCTTCGAGTATCGGCCCCGAGCCCGACCTCGTGTCGGCTGTTTGGGACGACGATGCCTTCATCGGGCTCCTCGAGGATGCTGCGCCTTACGAGCCGGAAGATCCGGACGAAGACGAGTAGCGGACATCGTTCTGGTCGGTGCTCCACGGCCGGATGCTCACGAGAACACGAAGCTCCAATGCGCGGTTGCCTCCTCTTCACATCAGGCGTCACAGCTCCCGCCGAAACTCGGCGGCCGTGGCGAGCGAGGTAATCACGCACACGGCGAAGGCGAAGAGGGCGACGAAGGTCATCGCGCTGCGGCCTGTCTGGTGCTGTTCTTCTTGGTACGCGCGGCGTTCCATGCGGCCACGTCCTTCATCACGTCGGTGAACGCGGGGTCGCCAGGGGTGTCCTCATAGCGGTGACCGCAGGACCGGCAGACCACATAGTCCTCCAGGCCGACAGCGCCGTCCGGGCGGACCATGTGGCCACGTTCCCCGCAGTCGGGCTGTGTGCATGGGACAGGAATGTCAACGTCCGAGCCGGTCAGGCCGAGCCGGCGCCGGCACCGCATGGCCAGGTCGATGAGTTCGTTGCCGGCGTCGCCGCCGTCCAGAGCTGGATAGGAGGCCGCGTAGCCGGCAGCGTAGTGGCGGCGGACCATTACCGCGTCAGCGAGTTCGTCGGCCTCGGTGAGGGAGATGTAGCGGACCATCGCGTCCCGTCCGAGGGCCAGCAGCGCGTCGACCCGCTCGGCGAGAGACCATGCCATCACCTGGATGCCGACCTGCTGATGTATCCGCCTGGTCTGCGCGGTGGTGTAGCCGCGCCCGCCGCCAACGGCGTCGACCCGTTCGTACCAGGAGGCCACCACGTCGTAGACGCGGCGCATCAACTCGTCCATGCCGGTATTGATCGGGATCGGTGGCGCCGGGCGGCCGGTGGGGCGCGAGTCGGCGCCGTGTTGGGGCTTGGATTGGTCACCCAGCATCGCGGCGGCGATGTCGTACAGGCCAGGCAGCGCGGTTATCGCGCGCTGGAGTGCGGTCCGGTCTGCGTCGCAGAATGTCCGGTAGCCGAGCGCTGGCTCGCGCATGGTGCGGCCGGCCTCCCGGACGATCGACGCCGAGCTGCAGCGGGTCCCCCGCGCGCACGGGCGCCGATCGTCATCCGTGTAATAGCCGTTGCCCATGTTCCCCCCTCATCGTGGTGTGTCTGTGGTGGTCGAGCGTGCTTGTGAGGCTCAGGGGGTGGCGGTGTGGATTGCGCGCCGGTCGTGCTGTTGGCGTCGTCGTTGGGCGAGGGTGTCCGCCTCGTATTGGGAGCGGATGTGGGAGGGGATCGGCCCTCGCGCCGGACATGGGATGCCGTGTTCGGCGGCCCACGCCCGGATGTCGCGCGGTAGCGGGGTCGGGTAGATCGGGCAGGTGCGCGCGCGGAGGTCGTCGACTCTGATCTGGCCGAGGGCGGCGGCGATAGCTACGGCGTGGATCGTCTCTGCCGCGCCGAGCTTGCGGGCGGCGCCAGCCAGGACGCGGCGAAAGGGTCGGTCGGCCATGCCGACGTGCCGCGCCGCCACCTCGTGCGGCAGGCCGATCGCCACGGCTGTGAGCGCCGCCCGTTCCCGTTCGGTCAGCTCCGCGGCTGATGCGGTCGATGTGGGGGTCGTCATCAGAAGTCGCCCTCCGCGCACTGGAGAACGGTCAGGCCGAGGGCGCGCCACATCTGGACCACCGATGCGCGGTCCTCCAAGACGGCCGTGACCGGCTCCGCCACGAACTGGTCGTAAAGCTCCCGTTTGACGATCGTGTCGGGCCGCATGTCACCGGCGGTCCGCATCAGCAACGCCTCCCCCGGCACGCCGACGTGCATGGCCAGCCACGCGCCGGTGGTGACGCGACACACCGAGGATCTGCCGGTCACATAGATGATGCGGTGCCCCGCCGCGTCGATCGCCTGGACGACCGAGATGACCGGCGTGTTCGGGAGATCCTCGCCCACACGGTGCCAATCGAAGTGGTGACGGACATCGGCGCGGTCCTGGTCGCGGAGCGCGACGGTGCCGTCGATGTCGACGAGGTACAGCTGTCCGGGGGCGGCGTGATCGGCGAGCTGGATGCCGAGAGCTTCGCTCATGAGGCGGGTCACGGAGTCGCGCGGCATGACGCGAGGGGTGGTCAGGGCGGTGACGTTGGGCGGCGCGGGTTCGAGGCCGAGGGCCTGGTGCGCGTTCCGCAGTCCGGCAGGGGTGAGCCGGTAGTAGCGGACGCCGTCGCGCCAGTTCCCCTCCGCGAGGTCTTCGATCTCTAGCCGCGTCATGGCGTCGCTGACGATGCCCGCGGATAGGCCGGTGACATGGGCCATGCGCTTGGTGTCGAGGTTGCCCGCGCCGCTCAACAGCGCCAGCTTGATACGCCGGACGAACTCGTGGTCGTGGTGGTCGGACATCAGAGGGTCTCCGTGTAGGTCAGGGCGTGGTGGTGCGCGGCTTCCATCGCCGAGTAGGTGGGGAACAGGGCCGGCCAGTCGCGGCCCGGTGTCAACACGGCGGCGGGAAGCGCACCGAGCGCGACCGCGTACCGGACGGTGAGGTGGTCTCGGCCGACGACAGCGAGCCATCCAGCGCACAGCCAGCCCGGCTCCGCCTTGACCGCGTGGCAGCCGAACAAGAGGGCTCCGAGGGGCGCTTCCTCCCCAGGGCGGCCGATGGTTCCGGCCGCGTACTCGGCGATGTTCGGGAAGCGGATGCGGCCGGCGGTGTCTACTCGCCAGGGACATGCGCGGCACGGGCGGATGCAGCGCGGCAGGGGCGGCGGGGCGCCGTGGTCGCTGGGCGCGGGGTGCTTCATCCGATGCCCCAGCGCTGGACGCCGACGCGTGCTCGGTGGGCGGCCCTGTGCGCAGAGGGCAGCGGAGTCGGGTAGCTCACTGGTTTCCTTCGCTGGTTCGGGGGTCACATCAAGGCGATCTGTGTCGCGGCGGCCGAGGCAGGTTCAGCAGCCTCGTGCTCGCGCCGGGCCGCGGGCCGCCGGACAGGGCGGCGTGCGGGAGTAAGGGCACCAGCGCGGGAACCCTGTAGGGCGGTTCGTTCGGCCTGGCGCTGTTCGCGGGGCTGAGCGCAGATCTCGCGCAGGATCCGTTTGGAGGCGTTCTCGGCCTTGCCCTCGTAGCGGCAGGCACCGCACCGGCCGACCTCGGAGTCGTGGCGGCACAGCGTGGCGATGCTGGGGTCGGCGGCGGCGCGGGCGTTGTGGTTGTTGATGCGGGCCTGCAGCGACGCGGGCCGTTGGCCTGCGGGGATAGTGAAAGGGTCCGCTTCCTGTACAGCGTAGATTCGCAGCGCCTCGACCTTTTGGGGGCCGAGCTTTCTCGCGCAGTCGTCGCCGACGAACCATTCCTGGCTGGCGTAGATGCCTCTGCCGCACTTCAGGCAGATGTGGGTGTCGGTCGCGGCTAGGCGCGGACGGCGGGTCACTGATCCCCCCACATGATGCGGGCGGCGGTCGCGGGCTCCCCGTGCTTGCGGGTCAGGTCGGCGAGACAGGCGAGGCCGGCGGCGAGCTCGCGGCGGTCGCGACGGCTCAGTTCCGCCGACTCGACCGGGATCTTGGGGGCTGGCTGCGCGGTGCCATGTTCGTTGCTGACGGCCGTCCGTGGGGTGCAGCAACCCAGGAGCCGAAGCCCGGCTCCCGACATCGAGGCACCGATCTTGAAGGCGGCGAGCAGTGGCTTGGGGGTCATCCGTGCCTCCTGCGGGACGTGCGGGCCTCGTTCACGCGGTCCATCGCGGTGCGCGCCTGACGACGGTCGTCGGCCGCGGGCAAGCCCCCCTCTTCGCCGTCCCGCTCGTGCACGGTGTTGAGGATCGGCAGTTGAGAGGCGTGGCCAGGCGGCCGGTGATCGCAGCGGCGAGGCCTGTCCTCGTCCTCGTTGTTCATGCCGTTGTGGTCGCAGCGCGGGCAGGCGTCGATCGCAGCGCGTCGGTCGCGACCAGGGACGAGACGCAGCCCGGAGTGTGTCTCGGCCTCGCCTTCTTCGGCGGCGGTGCCGTGGACGGCGTCCTCGAGGTCCATGGCGGCGTTAAGGACGTCGGCGAGGTCACCCTCGGCCCAGGACTCCAGGTAGCGGCGCAGGTTCCGGACGGGCTGGCCGGCGGCCGCGGCGCGCTCGGACGCGACGGCGAAGGTGCGGGCGATCACGCCGTCGGTCGTTCCGGGGTAGCGGCTCCGCAGCCATCGGGCTGCGTCCTTCTCCTGGGCGGCACGGCTGACTCTCCGGGCCGTGCCGGTGGACACGGGCCTGACGGGCGAGGTGTTACGGGTAACGCCGGGCTGGGTGCCTCCCCCCGCACCCCCCACCAGACCGGACGGACTGATCTCGTCGTCGGTGCTGTTGGTGTCTTCGTTGCTCTCGACGCGGCTGCTTGAGGATCTATCTAGTCCCGTCCCGGGGTTACGCGTAACGCCGCGCGTAACAGGTGGGCCGTTCTCGGGCGGTGCGTCGGGACAGCGCTTCGGCAGGCACAGGTGGTGTTCGCCCTTGTCGTGGGCTCTTTTCCGTTGCATCCGCAGCTTGGAGTTCGGGGCGTTGTCGCGGATGGACGGCGGCGGGATGTGGTCGTCGATCATCGTCACGGTGACGGTTACGGCGTCACATGTGACGGTCGATGTGACGTCACTGTTACGCGTAACGGATGCGGCGGCGGCGGAGTTATCCACAGGGCCTCCGTTACGCGGGTTGTTACGCGTAACGGAGACGAAGCCGGCCTTCTCCAACTCGGCGATGCACCGGTCCGGATCGGGCACATCCGATGCGCGGCGGGCCTGCTCGATCGTCAGGCGGCCGTTCCAACGGCGCCCGAGGGAGCAGCGCTCAACCATCGCCTTGTAGTGCCAGCGCGCCTCATAGCTCACCGAGTCCCATTCACGCTGCTGCGTGAAGGTGTCGGAATAGCGCAGCCAGGCCATGGAGGCTCCTACGTCAACGAATCTCAGCGGGGTCATCGGGAAATCAGGACGCGAGGTCCTCAGGCCTACGGCGCTCTGATGGCCGTCATCCGCTGGCCCTGCGGTGAGCGCGGTGGCGGCAGATGCCTTGCTCGCGGTAGGTGCGCATGCAGTCGATGCACCGGTAGGACCGCTCCAACGGCTTGCTGCGGTCCCGCCAGAACGCGGCCAGCGACAGCTCGAACCCGCAGCATGAGCAGCGGCGCCGCATCGGCACCACGCACCCGCCGCGCGGCGCTGGCTTCGCCCACGTCCACGCCAGCAGGTCGTTGATCGGCTGGGTGTCGGGCACCATCGCGGCCAGCAGCACGATCAGTTCCTGCGCTGTCCGGTCGGTGATGCCTTGCTGTTGGCACCACGTCGCGACACCGTGCGGGTCCAGGTCGCGGACGAAGCAGATGATCTCTGCTGCGGCGGGGAGATGCGCGTTCAACCGGACGTCGCGCTCGTCGACGACTTCGCTCACCGGTCGTGGCCCTCCCGGCTACGGCCGCGCCGGTGTCTGGCTGCGGCACTGTCGCTGCGACGGATCGCTGCGCGCGTCTCGGCGGTCATCGCGGCGACGACACCCCCGCCGTCCTGTGCCTCTGTGAGCCCCAGGACCCACGTGTGGCACGACCGCAGGATTGAGCAGCCGCGGCAGCCGGCCATCGCTTCGGCTTCTCGGCCTTGGGCGCGCCAGGTTTCGGGGACGAGGCTGCACGGGGTCGGCGGGTCGTCGGGCCCTGGCCGCGGTTGAGGCCTCGCGGTCCGGTAGTGGGTCCGGTCCAAGACAGGGATCGTCATTCGTGCCATCCGAGTTCGTCGAGGGCCTGAGCGATTCCGGCGTCGCGGAGAAGCCGGTCACCGATCACGCCGAAGGTGCGTTCCTCGACGGGGTCCGGCAGTACGTTGATGCGCTCGGGGTGGCCAGGCATGTCCTCGATGTCCACGTTCCTGGCCGCCGTGCAGCGGCGGCAGGCGCTGTCGCGGAGGCGGAGTGCGAGCCAGCCGACGATGGTCAGCGTCGCGGCCATGACGGCGACCAGGACGCTCCAAGCGGCCAGTTCAGTGCCGGTGATCACAAAGAGGTCGTTCACTGGTCGTGCGTCTGGAGGTCGGCGGTGCGCTCGGTGGCCGGCTGGTCCGCGCGGGCCTGAAGGCGGACCACTCCCGCGATCTCGGCCAGCGGCACGAGCGCCCGGCCGGCCTCCAGCTTCTCGACGGTCGCGTGCTGGGCGGTGACCGCGTCCAAGACGCCGCGTGCAAGGACCGTCCGGTCCTGGCTGCGCAGCTCCAGGCGGTGCCCGCGGTGCGGCTCCAGGAGCTCGGCCCGGTCCTTGATGGCCTTGGCGGTGGCGTCGGTGGGCGTGTGGGGTGCCGGGTCCTGGGACCTCTGCCACGCGACAGCGGCGTCCAGCGTCAGCAGCGCCTTGGCGAGGTTCTCGTTCAGGGCAGCGGCGGCGAGCGCGGCGGTGAAGTGCGCCGCCGCCAACTGGGAGCGTGCGATCACCCATTCCGGGGCGTCTTCGCGTTCGGCGTCGGCCAGGATGCGCTCGCCGTCGGCGAAGTGTTGGGGGCCGTTCAAGAGGAATCTCCTGTGTTCGTCGCGGCGTCAGACCGCCAGGTCGAAGGTGCTGGCGGGGAAGATGGATCGCTGGATCGGGTCAGGGAGGTAGGCCAGAGACTCGGTGACGCGCGCGTACCAGGCGAGGGCGTAGTGCAGGCAGTTCGCGCAGCTGCGTTTAGCGCATGCGGGGTCGGGCCGGTATCGGCCGCCAATGGACCAGGCGCCCGAGTCGCAGGAGTCGATGAGGTCGGCGTACTTGCGAACGCCGGTGGTCTTGAACCCGAAGGCGTGGATGGGCAGTTCGGGGTCGAGGTCGCGGAGGGCGAGCAGAATCTCCCCGACTTCGTCGGTGCGTTCCCGGCGGCATACCGACCCCAGACCGACGACGGCCTGCCATGTCAGGTCCACTCCGGCCTCGCCGTACATGTCCCAGCAGGTGAGGTAGTCCGCAAGCGTCTGTCCCTGGAGGGTCGGCATGAACGGGCATTCCTCGTCGGAGGCGTCCGCCCACAACCGGGTCAGTTCAACGAAATTGGAGACGGTGCGGGCCTGGTGGTCGCGGACGGTCAGCCCGGTCTTGGCGAGCATCAGCCGCTCGCACATCCAGTCCTGGGATGCTGCCCATCCGAGCTGCCCGATCTCGGTGTCGTAGCGGAGGACGGCGGCGACGTACTCGGCCGGGCTCGTCCGCCAGCCCCCGTACAGGTCGAGCTCGGAGAACCCGCCGGAGTCCAGCGCCCACCAGTTGACCGCGGGACGCAGCGGGCGACCCGACGCGAGCCGGCGCGCGAGCCTGCGGTGGCTCACGAACAGCGGCGGCATGTCCGGGTGATCCAGGTGGAGCCACTCGTCCATGTGCGTGGTGAGGTTCACGGTGAGCATGTCGTGCTGGTCCTTCGATCTGGTGGGGTCTGGCCCGCCCCGAAGCAGGGAGAGCAGGGCGGGCCAGACAGTCAGCGGCGCCGCGGGCGCGGGAGGCGATAGCAGCGGCAGCCCGCCGCGACTCGGCGGAAGTGCATTCGTGTGGCGGCTTGGGAGGCCCAGACGATCGAGGACACAGCCGCCGGGGTCCACAGCGCGGCGATGATGACCGTCTCGATCGGGCTGACGAGCTGCCGGGCCAGCGCCACGATCGCCGAGAGCGCAGCAGCGACACCGAGGACGGCACCGGCCAGCACGGCGCGGTGCAGGCACCGGGCCGTGCGGGGTCCCTTGTGGCGGGGCCGTGGCGCGGCGATCGTCACTGCCTGGCCCCGTTGGTCGCCGACAGCGCGCCCCGGAGCCGGGCGAAGGACCCGGACTGGTTGCCGTCTGCCGGCCGCGGCTCCTCCTGCTGCTGCACGGTGGGCGGCGCGGCGGCGTGGGGGCTGGCCGGCGCCTGTCCGGAAGGGAAGGGCGCCTGGGTGAATTGCTCGGCGATGGTCTGCCGGTTGGCCTCCTCGAACCGGCCCTTGGGGTGGGGGCGGCCGGTCTCTTTGACGATCCTGGCGACGTTCCCCGCGTGCATCTCCGCCTTGCGGCGGGCCTTGTCCGCCTGGAGGTTCAGGTCGCCGAGGCTGGCGGCGACCGTGCGGAGCATCGCCTCCTGCGAGGAGATGTCCCGCTCGATCGCCTCCCGGCGGCGGTGGAGCTCCTCCAGGTCGTGGGTGCGCTTCTGGTGGTCGCTCTGCAGCGGGAGGGCCTCGTCGCGGATTCTCTTCTGCTCGTCCTCGGCACGCAGGTGCATGGCCCAGTACTCGCTGAGGACGTCGTCGATGGCCTGGGCGTTGTTCTGGTCGCTGCTGATCGTCACGGGTTCGGCCTTTCTACGGTGCGGCTGCGGGAGGGCCGCTGCTTGGTCTTGCGGATGCGTGCGGTCCTGCGGGGCTCGTAGGGGGTCACGGTGTGCGCGGGTTCGAGGGCGGGCGACGGCGGCGGCAGGACGACCAGCCGGTAGGAGGCGGACCCGAAGGCGTGGCGCAAGACCTTGCCGCCGGCGGGGGTCTTCGCGGTTCGCATTCCGGTGCTCGACGCCGCGCGGGTCATCACGGCGTCCGCCGACGTCGGGGTCATGTGCAGGACGGCGGCCAGGTTCAGGTCCGGCAGCGGCACCGCCGGGTTGTTTTCCAACCAGTCGAGAAGGAGCCGCGCATCACGGATCTGCTGGTCGCGGGACGTCTGCTGAGCCATCAGAGCCCCAGGACTATGGCGGTGGGGGTGGCGGATGCCCGCAGGTCGGCGGCCAGCTCGCGGACGGAGGCGGCCCACCATCGGGCGCCACCGTAGGTGCCGTCGAGGACCGCGGTGAGGTCCCGGTGCAGTTCCGTGAGGGTCTCGATGTGGTTGTCGCCGAGGTCGCGGACCTCCGACCCGCAGCCGGCGGGGTTCCAGCCGGTGAACACCAGCGGACCCGTTAGGGGACGGAACACCGCGCCGAGGCGGATCGCCATCAGGGCGCCGATGAGGTTTCGGGGGCACCGGTCCGGGAGCGAGAACCCGCAGTCGTTGACGAATCCGGCCATACCGGTGCCGGGGTGCAGCGGGACGTGGTCGGCTCCCTCAGGGCCGAGTTCGGGCCTCCACTCCCCTCTGCGGATGCGGAGCTTCTGCTCGTTGTCGATCAACGCGTAGACGGTCATGTCCCTGTCCTGTCGTTGGTGGTCGTGCGGCCTCGGACTCCGGCGTCCCAGGAGTGACGTAGGAGCCCGAGGTCGTACGCCCAGGCCGGTTCGGTGCCGAGTTCGTCGTGGCAGGGGCGGCACAGCAGAACGACGTTGTCCGGGTCGGTGATCGAGCCGCCTCGCGCTCGGGTGAGGGGCTCGTGGCCGTCGGCGGCGAACCGGTTGCAGCCGGGCCGGACGCAGTAGGGGTGCATGTCCGTGAGGGCCTTGAGCATCGGCCGCCGCACCCGGTAGGCGGCTTCGGCCTTCCGGGAACGGGGCCGAAGCCGACGCTTCGGCTTGGACGCCGGCCGCCCGGAGTTGTCCGGGTCGGCCGAGTCGGGGCCGGGCTCGGTGGGCTTGTCCGGGGCGGCGGCCCGCTCCAGCGGCTTGCTGCGCTGGAGCGGGCTGCTGCGGCGGGGCATCGGGGACCGCTTCACGACGGCTCCCCCGCCTCTTGGGCGTTGTCCTGTGCGGCCTCCTTGGCGGCCTGGTAGGCGGCCTGGTGGGCGTCGGCGGCCAGGTCATCGGCGTTGGTGGCGGCCCATGCTCCGCGGGGCAGGTTCACCACGCTTGGCGGCACGCGATTGCCGCGGCCTGCCTGGTCTTCGTAGTCCATGAGCTGCCGCATCTCCGGGGAGGTCGGCAGGGACCTGGCTGCCTGGCGCACCACGGTCTTGAGCCACATGTCGTTGAACCGGGTGTGCCACAGCGAGTCGTAGGTCTGGTTGGCTTCGGCGCGCTTGTAGTCCTCGGACCATTCATCGCGGATGGCCTCGGCGCGGGCTCGGTCACAGAAGTGGATCTGGGACCGGACGTTGCCGGGCAGCCATGCGAAGAAGTACGCCACCAGCGGCGTCCCGGGGCTGATGATGTTCTTCTGGTGGGTGAAGTCGTCGGGGGCGGGTTTGCCCTGGTCCAGACGCCAGGTGTCGCCTTGCCGGATGTGGTCGAACACCGGGGACTTCACGAGCCCAGACCGGTACATCAGCTCCAGGTAGCCCCCGTACATCGGGATGAACTCGGCGTGCTGGCCGCGCGCCACGATCACCGCGTGCTTGCCGTCCGGGAGGAGCCCGAAGTAGGCGGACTGCACCAGCGCCATCAACACGCTCTGTGGGTGGCAGCGCTGGAGGCGGGTGTCGTTGTAGAGGGCGGTGAGGGCGGCGGCGGCGAACGCACCGGGCGTCACACAGTTCGGGAGGGAGTCGGCCCAGAATGGGGCGTGCGCGTCGATCCATCCCTTCAGGACGTCGCGGGTCGCCAGGTTCACCAGGCCGCCGCCGGCGTGCTGGTCGGCGTGCCCGAGCAGCCCTTCCGGCCGGTCTCCGGCCTGCCCGGTGGGGTTGAACGGGTTCACGGTCGGGGCGGCCCCCGCCCCCTTGCGGGGGTCGGGGGTGTCGCCGTGGGCGTCGTGGCCCTGGCCGGGGATGACCAGGCGGCGGACTCGGTCTTTCAGCGCGCTCATGCTCGTGTCTCCCTGCGGAAGCGGGCCAGCCCGGCTCGGAACCGCGCCTCTGCGGCGTTCAGGGCGGCGGCCCTGGCGAGCGCGTTGGCCTCCACCGGGGAAGATCCCTTCCGCCTGGCCGGCTTTCCGGGGACGGCCTCGTGGATGTCCCAGCGCGTGTAGCCGCCTGCGGCGGTGAACATGCGGACAGAGAAGGGGCCGGTGCTGCTCATGCCGGAGATCCCGTCTTCGCTTGGGTGGCGCGGGTACGGGGCTTCTTCGCCTTGGACTTGGGCGGCTTGTGGGTGCGCAGCACGCGGGCCCGGTACTGGCTGTACAGGTCCGGCCGTTCCTCCTTGAACCGGTCGAGGTCGAACACTTCGGCGGTGGTGACGTACTCGGCGGCCAAGTCGGGGTGGTCCTCGGCGAACCGGGTCCGGTTGAAGGTTCCGTTCGCGCACCACGACACGGCCTTGTGCCCGTCGACCATCCCGATCTCGGCGTCACCCATCGCGCGCCGGAGCCGGTTCTCGACTTCGCGGAGGTTCTCCTCCTCGGCCTTGATCCGGTCCTTGATGGCTTCCTTAGCGGCCTGGAGCCGCTTGGTCTCCTGCGCGTCGAGCAGGGTCACGGTGCCGGGCTTGACCCGCCACAGGTGGTTGAGGAGTTCGGTGGTGGCTTTGGATCCGTCCACGTCGGGCTCGACACCGCCGATGACGTGGGTGTCGTACCAGCCCTTGGCCCACTCGACGAGGTTGGCGAGGAACTCCTCGTCCCGCTCGATCCGGTACCACTTCAGGTGGTTGCCGCCGAGGAGGACGGCGACGTAGCCGGCTTCCAGCCCGGACACGGCCAGGCCCCAGTGGACCTGGAGTGCGACCGAGTCGGGGATGGAGTCCTCGTCGTCTCCCCATTCGTGATCCTGGTAGGCCGACCTCTGCTTGCATTCCAGGAACGCGGTCGGCTCCGGCGGGGCCACCTGGTGGCGGCGGAGCTTGGAGCGGCGGCGGCGGCCGCGAGCCAGGCTCGGGCAGGTCGGGCAGTGCTCGCAGCACGCTTCGCAGGTCTCGGGGTCGCAGCACGGCGCTACGTCGCCCGCGTCGGTGGGCATTCCCGGCTGGTGGTTTCCGCAGCCGCAGCCTTCCACCACCAGGAAGTCGAGGTTGGCGCCCATCCAGTCGGCGTCGGCGTGGACCAGCATGCCGGGGTTGGGGCGGATGCCGTGGTGGGACTCCTCGGCGAAGGCCTCGGCGATCACGGGCTCCATGCGCTGTCCCCAGCGCGCGGCCTCCCGGACGCGGGCCGGCTTGGTGTCGGGCCGGGTGCCGCGCATCTCGTGCCAGACGGCCAGCGGGGAGGAGTACTCCCCCTTCTCCAAGCCCATGCAGGCGGCGATCCTGGAGGCGGTCATCCGCTGCGCGCGGGCGGCGTCCCAATCGGCTCTGCGGGGGCGGGGCGGCAGCAGCAGCCTGCCGGTGGGGGTGGCCATAACCGTCGAGCGGGGCCGGGTGACGTGGCCGGCCAGGCTGCGGCGGGCCAGCTCCATGACGGAGATCTCCCTGTGGAGGGAGGTCGGCCAGGGGGGTTGAGACAAGGTTGCTACCTCAGTTCCAGAGTGGGGACATGCCTTGACCTGCATGTCTATGGGTATGGCCATAACCATAATGGGAGCACCCATAGAGCACAAGGGGTTTTATGGGTGCTCCCATAACTCCGCCCGCCCGAGCCGCTTCGAGCAGGTATGGGTATGGCCATACACTTGGCGCATGACCGACAGGACATGGTGGGAGTACGTGGTCCGGACTGCCGGCACCGACAATCAGTCGGAGATCGCCCGCAAGATCGGCCGCGACCAGTCCTCCCTGAACAAGTGGCCGCAGGGAGCGAAGCCGCGCGTCGAGTCGGTCCGCGCCTTCGCCGACGGCTACGGCCGGCCCATCCTGGAGGCGATGGTCGCTGCCGGCATCCTCACCGAGGAGGAGGCGCGACAGGGGCTGTGACCCCCGCCGCGAGGTCACTCCCCACCGACCAACGCCCGGACCTCATCCCACCGCTGCGACACCAGCCCCAGGACTGCCTTCTCCCGCTCCATCCGCTCGGTCGCCGCACTCCATAGCCGGTCGTCACGCCACGTACTGATCTCGTCCTCGATCAGGCCGCTCAACGTGGCAGGGTCCAGCGCGTCCAACTCCCAACTCGACCAGCCGTGCTCGCGGATGTAGCCGCGGGCGCGTGAGTCCGTCAACTTCGCCGGGTTCGGCGGCGGCCGGTACTGGTCCACCTGGTCGCGGTTCAGCGCGATCCGTCGAACCTCGGTGGCCTCGGCGCCGAAGAGGGCGAGCCGGTCGGCGATGTCGCGAGACATGTCGATCCCGCTGGGATCGTGGTCGCCCAGGTGAATCACCACGGTGGCCTGTCCGGCGTCGGCGTAGCGGGACAGCCGGCGGGCCGCGCTCCACAGCTCCGACTGGCTGGTGTAGCCGCGGCAGGAGAAGTAGGGGATGTCGTTGCGGTTGCAGACCCTCTGGATCACGCCGACCAGGGCGTCCTTCTCGATCCACACTTCGACCCTGTTGGGCTGGTCGGCCCAGCGGTCGGTGAGGTACTGCGCGGCGACCGCGTCGATGATCTGCCTGGGGCCGTCCCAGTGCGCGAGCCCCCGCAGGTTGCGGGTGCGGTCGACGATGTAATGCCAGTCGATCAGGCCAGCCAGGCGGGCGTCGGAGACGATCTCGCCGAGCCGCTTGTACTCGGACTGCTTGTTCGGGATCCAGTCGCGGGAGACGAACTGGTAGTAGAGCTGCCTCAACGTGAGGTCGTAGCCCTGGTTGGCGTAGTCGGCGCAGATCTCGTTCGCGCGGCGGATGATCGCCATTCGGTCCGTGGAGAACTGGCGGGGCACATACTCGATCCGCGGCATCTCAGTAGGTCCACGTCCCACGGGAGGAGGCAGTGGCGGCGCACCGCGCGATGACGTCATCGGGGAGCGGTTCGCGATGGTCGGCCAGGCGCTTGTAGGTAGCGCTGAGAGGGGCCGCCGCCGCCCGCGGGCGCTTCCTTGATCGTGCGCGCTTCGGGTTGGCTGTCGGCTGCTGCATACTCTTCTTCACGACCCGTTGTCTCCTGTCTGCGGGTCACGGCCTGGGACGGCCCCCGGATTCGCGGTCTGGGGGCCGTTCGCCGTTAAGCCGCTGTTGTGTGCTCCGGCTCGATCTGGGCGTGCCGAGCGATGATGTGCCTGGCCTCGCCGGCAAAGAGCGGGGCGAGCCGGGCTATGTGTTGCGGGGTGGGCGCAGGCGCGTTCTCGGCGACCTCGCGGTGCGCGGCCTGCCGGATCGCCGCACGCTTCTCGGCGGGCACCGAGGCGCGCAGTTCGGCGAGGGTGCTCACAGAGCCGCCCTGGTGGCCTCACGGCGAGCCCGCCGGGCGGCGGCGGAAAGCTTGCCCAGCCTCTTGTAGAACTGCCGCTTGGCCTCGTTCGCCCGGCGGAGGCGCTCGTCCTCGGGCAGAACCCGGTCAGGGTCGACCTGGTTCTCGAACCGCTTGAGGGCCGCGGCTCGGGCGGGTTCCGTGCGGGCGGCCGGATCCTCGGTCTTCTGCCACGAGACCTGTACTGCCTGCCGTGCCCGATCCCGCCGCTGCTCCGGGGTCAATTCCACTAACACCCCCCGTTCTTCTCTGCGTGTGGACAGAGGCTAGAACAGCGCTCCGCTTTTGCGCAAGATCAGAGAGACGTTCGCCGTCGGCACTCTGCGCAGAGGCAGACAGGGAGTCGTGGCGCGTAGGTAAGACGTGCCGTTTCGAGCAGCGAAAACCGCCCGCGTTCTGCAGCGGCGCTAGCATCCAGGGCGTTCCAACGCTGTACTAAGGCGATACCGTCTGCATCAGCGCGGACTGAGACCTCAGAGGGTGGAGCAGATGTCCGATCGAGATCGCATGCTGGAGGCCCGCCGGCGCCGAGAGGAGGCCAAGGTCGAGGCCGCTCGGCGCTTCGGAGAGTGGCTGGAGGGGGAGATGACCGCGCGCGGCATGTCCAACGTCGACCTCCAGGGCGAGATCGGCATCAACAACAGCACGATCGGGTTCTGGCGGCGCGGAGTCCGGATGCCCGACGACTGGGCAACGTTGCGGATGCTGGCCGACGTCATGGAGACGCCGGCGCCCCAGCTTGCCGTGTTGATCGGCTTCTTTCGCCCGGAGGAGCTGGGGGGCATACAGCCACCCGTCAGCTCCCGGAACCTCGCGTTGCAGTGGGTGCGCGCCCACCCGGAGGAATCCCTTGAAGCGCTGCACGATTGGATCCAGCGGGAGCCGCAGGCGGCGATGGCCAAGGTCATGCTGCCCATCGCGGAGTCATCAGCGGCCCGCCGGCAGCTCGGCATCCGCGGCTCCGATCGTTGACAGGCCCTTGACGCGCCATCACTAATTACGTCACGTGACTTTAATGTCGCATTACGCGTCCGTAATGTTTCGGTTGAATCACGTACGAACCGGCAGGTATCCAATCGCGGGCAGGCAGGCGTCCTCTTCATGAACCAGCCGGGGGTAGGGCGATGTCGGAGGACGTATTTGGGAGACAGGGTTGCGAAAACTTCTCATCCTCGGCACCGGAGCCGCCGCCATGGCCGTGTGGATCGCGCTCCCGGGCCTGCCTGAGCGAGTTCGGCTCCCGATGCTCGCGTGGGCCAGCATCACCGCCACAGTGCTACTGCTCAAGGCGATCGAGCGCCCACCACGGCACGCCGAGCCGGCCTACCAGGCCGGCTTCGTGGACGGATATGACGCTGCCGCAACCAGCGGACGCAAAGCTCAACAGAGTTAACGGCGCCCCATGTAACGGACCGCAGAAGTAGGCCCCGGCCGCCACGAGCGCGCCGGGGCCTCGCCACGTCATCAGGCCGCCTTGTCGAACTCCCGCCACGTGACCTTGATGCTGTCTTCGATCGGTATATAGCGCCGGCCGCGCCCCACCTTTTGGAGCTCCAGTCGTGTGAAAAGGGTCCTGATGACCTCACGACGACGCGGCAGGTTGTCGGCGAGCCGATCCCAGGCAGCCTCCACATCAGCCCGGTCAGGCTTCACCAGGTCGCGCAACACTGGGTAGCGCTGCCCAGCCTTGATCTGGTCAGAGATCGAGTCGAGTTGCGCCTTCAGGTTCCGTTCGGTCGCTGCGAGCAGCTCGTCGGACATCCCGTTCAAGCCGGCGTTCTCGTACAGCTGATCCAGCCGGGTAGTCAGGTCCTCTTGCCGGTCCATGAGGTTGCGCAGGTCCACCGCAGACCGTGTATCCACCATCATGACCTCGGCAGCCTCAGGCGACGACAGCCACTCGATGACCAGCTCGGTGACGTACAGGTCGATCTCCGCCAAGGGACGCGCGGTGCAGTGGCTGCGGCCGGGAAGTCTGCCTCTGCCGATGCACGTGTAGTAGCGGCGCCGGCGCTCGCCTGTGCCGGTCCACGCGGTGTTGCATGGACCTTCGCACACTCCGCACGTGAGCAGGCCGCTGAGCAGGTACTTGACCGTGTGCTCACGGCTCACCGCCGACGGCTTCTTCCCCTCCCAGGTCCCCCGCCCGTACTTGCCTGCCAGCGCCTGGTGGTCCTCCAGCGTGACCAGCGGGGCCCACTTGGCCGGGTACAGCTGCCCTCGATATCTCCGGTACCCGGCGTAGGTCGGATTCGCCAGGAGATACCGCAGGGTTACCGGCTCCCAACCCGACAGCGCAGAGGTCAGAATCCCCCGTTCGGTGAGCTCCCGGCAGATCGCGAACTCAGGATCGCCGGCGAGGGAACGGGGCACCACCACATCGGTGACGATGTCGGCTCTGGTGTACCACTCGATCCGGTGATTGTCGGGCGTGAAGAGGGGGCCGAGAGCCCACCATGGCGGCCTGCGCTTCCTCTGGGGCATGGCTGTGCCTGCCGCATCCCAGACCCGGTAGCCCAACGCCCACCGCCCAAGGGGCGTACACCACTGATCGGGGTGGCCCACGACCGCCAGCCACAGCACGAAGTTCACGCCCCACACGTTCAGTCGGCGACGATAGTCGGGCACCTGCTTGATCAGGTTGCCGGTCGTCTCGTCGTACAGCCGGTAGTAGCCGTAGGCGATCCCACCGTGCGGGTGCCCCTTCTCGGCCTGGGCCTTGGTGTCGCGCATGACTCGCTTGCGAGTGACTCCGACCTCGCGGGTCGCCAGCGCGAAGTACAGGTCGAGCTGGAAGGCATCGTCCGGGTCGGACAGGTCGTATAGACGACCCGACGCCGCGATCTTCACGCCTTCCCGCTCGCAGATCGCAGCGAGCGTCGCCCACACCAGCCGATCACGGGTCAGCCGCGACGGCTCCCACACCACAAGGACATCGACCTCGCCCGCCGCGACCTGATCTTTCAGATCTTCCCAGTGCTCCCGTTTCCCCTTGGACCATTGGGAGGCTCCCCGGTCATTGTCGACCCAGACACCCACCAGGTCCCACGACTCACGCGCGACGTGCGCGCGGCCCTCCGTCTCCTGCTGAGCCACAGACCTGCCGTTGCGCATGTCCTTCGACACTCGCGCGTAGATCGCTGCTCGGAGCCTCACGTCACCCGCTGCCCGCACCGCCGCATCGGCGGTCGACTCCTCTGCGCGGTGTCGGCTTCTTGCTGTCATGCGGCGAACGCTAGCCGAAGAACCCTTGACAGAACAGAAGTAGGAACTTTCACTATGACGTAAACGCGGACGTCTTGCCTCCTCAACGGCGCGAGGAGTACACAGTCTCCTGACAGCCATGACTGCCAGGCATTCCAGTTGACATCAGCGGTGACCACCGCCGGCACCGGTTGACGCCCGATCGGCGGCAACCGCAAAATCTACTCCTGACCAAAGCGCTGCCCCGCAAGCATCGGGCCACGCATGCACGTTTTTTGATTTGACCGGTCAAATGAGGCAACGTGCCCCACGAGATCCAGATGCAGAGCGCACGTGGCTAACCGTGGTGAAGGGCACGCCGCGGAAGGGCGTCTACCTCGACGAGTCGAGTTCGGCGACTACGAGCACCCGCGAGACCGAGGGTGCCGCCTACTGAACTTGGCACATCGCTGTCGCCACTTCCAGGCAAGTGGATGCCCTCTCACGCGACCTGCCGGACATCAGGTGCCAAGGGCCCCTCATACGAGAGGCATGGTGACTTGGCCGCCAGCAGCTCTGCACTGCGTCCATCGGTCTTCTAAACCGACGGTCGCAGGTCCGAATCCTGCCGGGCACGCCTTCCCCTGACCAGGGCAAACACCTACTGACTCACCAAGACCCACGCCCAGAATGTCCGCGTGTTAGCTCGAGCGGCCGCGCGTCTCACCGCCGACGAGGCTCGCGCGGACGCTGACGAGGCGCGCAAGGAGACCGGCCGCGCCGAGCAGGCCCGCCGGACCGCCGAGGACAACGCCGCGGCGGCCGAGCGCCGCCAGCAGCACACCCGCGAGGCCTACGCCGACGCCAAGGCCGCCTACGCCGAGGTCGCCAGCCAGCTCACCGACGCCCAGCAGCAGAACGCGCGGCTGCGCGAGGCGCTGCAGACCGCCGAACACGACCGCGACACCCCGCGCGCCGAGCTGGCCGCCGAACGCGACGCGCACGCCGCGACCACCGCCCGCGCCGACACCACCGCCCGGGAACTGGACGACACCCGCCGCCGGCTGACCGCCGCCGAGCAGACACGCGACACCGCGGCGGCCGACGCCGCGGCCGCGCGCGCCGAAACCGACCGGCAGCGGGCGCGCGCGGATGCCGCCGTCACCGAGCTGGAGGTCGAGCGCGGCGTCCGCGCAGCCGCCGAGGCCGAGCTGCGCCGCGCGCTGGAGGACGCGCGCGGACGCCGCGGACGTGCGCGAGCAGCTCGGCGCCGCCACCGAACGCGCCCGCGCCGCCGAGAACCGCGCGCAGGCCCTCGAACGCGCCGCCGGAGCCGAGTGACCCGCATGCGCACCCAGCGCGCGACGACGATGGGACCCGCCATGACACCCCTGGACCCGACCACCGCGGACGCGCCGGCCGACGCGCGCACGGTCGCGGTCAGGCCGGACTTGCCGTGCGCGGACCTGCCGTGCTCGGACTGTGGTGAGCCGCGGCTGCTGGCCCCGGCCACCGGGCAGCTGTGCTGCGGGAACTGGCGGTGCAGCGCCCTGGCCGCGCCCGTCCCGATCGGGCGGGCGCTGGACCGGGCCGTCGCCGCCGGCGCCACCGACCTGTGCCCCGCCGGGTGGCCCCGCCCGCTGCACCGCGACCCCCGCCACGGTGCGCTCGCGGGGCCGTGGGTCACCCCGGGCGCCCGCCTGGCCCGCGCGCAGCAGCAGTGGCTCTGCCAGACCTGCGGGACCCAGGCGCCGTTCTACGCGGTGCTGGTGGTCGACGCGTCCGGGAGCGCGCGGACTCCCGCACCGCAGCACGACCGGTGCGCGGCGCTGGCGGCCGCGGTGTGCCCGGCGCTGCGCCGCGGCGCCGCCGACGGGTCCGCGCGGCCCGTCACCGTGACCCGCGCCGACATCGACACCGCCGGGTACATCGCCCCGGAACTCGGCATGACCGAGCGGTGGACCCTCGCCCCGGCCGCGGCCGCCGCAGCCGGGCTCGACCCGACTCATCCAGACGAGGAGCTCCACGATGACCGATGACGCCACCCGGGCGCGGTACCTGGCCTGGACACCCCTACGACGAGACGCACGTGCGGGCGGTCCTGGACCGGGTCAAGGCGGTGATGGCCGAGGACTGGCCTCGCCGGGCGAGGCTCGGGGAGCTGGCCTTCAAGGTCAAGCCCGGCGAGTGGGTCGACCTGGTGCAGTACCTGACGCGTGAGAGGCCTTCGCAGCCGTGACCACCGGAGGCGCGTGATGACCACCGCCAAGTCCCCGACGAAGCCGTCGTCGAAGCAGGGAACGCTTCATGATCCTCGACTCAGGGGTGGGCGCTGGACGACCTCGTGGTCGAGGCACGCGATGATGGCGAGTACATCAGGATGCTGTCGTCTGATCTCATTCAGGGAAGTCGTCATGCGAGTAGCGGTGGTCACCTTCGACGGGTTCAACGAGTTGGACAGCTTCATTGCCTCGGCGCTGATCAACCGGTGCCGGGCCGACGGGCTGGAAGCCTTCATCACCACGCCGACGCCGGTCGTCACGTCGATGAACGGCGTCCCGGTGACCGGGCAACGGCCGATCGAGTTCGTGACCGAGGCCGAGGTCGTGCTCATCGGGAGCGGAGTGAAGACCCGTGACGTGGTCGCCGACGACCGACTGCTGTCCATGCTGCCGCTCGACCCCGGGCGGCAGCTGATCGGTTCACAGTGTTCCGGGGCGCTGGTGCTGGCCCGTCTGGGGTTGCTGAACAGCACACCCGCCTGCACCGACAGGACCAGCCGGCCGTTCGTCGAGGCCAGCGGTGTCAAGGTGCTGGACGCGCCCTTCCACGCCGAAGGGAACATCGCGACGGCGGGCGGGTGCCTGGCATCCCAGTACCTCGCCACGTGGGTGATCACACGCACGCTCGGGGAAGAAGCGGCTCGCGCGGTGCTCGACTATGTCGCACCGGTCGGAGAGAACGATGAGACGGTCGAGCGGGGCCTTCGCGCCGTCCACGGGAGGCCACGACCCGGATGTCCTGGCCCGTTCCCAGCTCGCCGACCAGGTCCACCAGGTCGCGGACGAGCTCGGGGCCGATCAGGTTCATCGGCGGCGCGTCCATCACCACGCTCAGCACACCCTGATCGGTGTGCGTAGAGCGCAGAGTCGTATATGTCATGACTACTCATCCTCTCGGTGACAGGGCCTGGCCTCTGAGCCGCACGGCATGGCGGGGGCGGGGGTCCGCCCGCCTCCCGTCGTTCAGGCAGTCGCTAGTGACCTGCCCCAGGTTCTTGTCTCGTCACACCGCCCCACGTATTAGGCGGCGAAACTCATAGGGGCTCAACCTGTTACTTGTCAGCGTTGTCGTTGAACCAGCCGGGCAGGCTCGGCCACCACTCGTTCGGCCCGGTCGGCCGCCACTCCCCCCTCCAATGAGCTCACCGGAGTATAGGAGCTGAACCTCCGGGCCAGAGCGCGCAGCGCCGTGGCGCAGGACCAGGCGGTGTTGGGCTTGGACACTCCGGTGAGGAACCCGTCGATCGCTTCTTGGCCCGCGATGCTGGCAGGAGTTAGCGGTAGGCCATGCGGACGGCCGTACGCAGCCGAAATGATCTTGGAGTAGGTGTTCCGTATGGGGATCCCCCAACGGAACACCACCCAACGCGGATTGAGCCGCAGGTCGAGGTGTTCCGTAAGACTGTTGCGGACCTTGTTTCGGCTATATCCCCGGTCCGACCAGCTACAACGTGGCTCCGTGATCCCTTTCTGGCGTATTCCGGCTGCCCCCTAGAGGACTCCGGCCTCCTTCAGCGCGGCGACCGCAGCTTGGTAGCGCGGGTCGGCGCGGAGCTCGTTCCAGTCGATTTCGGGTGGCCAGCGGCCGACGCCGATCGCGGCGAGCAGGACGGTGGCCTCGTCATCGGACAGGGTGGTACTAACAGGAGTCCGGAGCGCGGGCTTCAATCACAGCCATGCTTATCATCCGTGGTACCTCCATGCGCCCGGCGGAGAAGACGAAGTACCTCGACGTCCGCTTCGCCTGGTGTGAGCCCGATGCCGTGAATCGCGTTAGCGAGACTCGATTCCGTCTTCTCGTTCGACCAACACAGCGCGGGAGGGTGCGTGCCCCAGTCGATCCAGGCGTGTGGTGGCCCACTCGCGCCGCGGTTGCCTTCGCTCCAGCCGAATTCGAGCGCGCGCCTGACAAGATCTTCAGCACAGGCACGGAAAGCAAGCTCCCGGGCGTCCAACTGTTCCACTGTGGGAGCGAGTTCTCCCTGCCGCTGACATGAGGGGGTGGGCTCGCCCCTCCCCAACCGTCTGACCCGGGCATAGGCATCCAGCCACGGCGGCACATCCTGGCCACAGGCTCGGAGGAATCGGATCAACGGCTCGCGTTGAGGTAGGCCGACAGGAACCTCCCCGCCGACCCAACTGTGGATCGTTGCGGGCGCCAATTCGCACTGATCGGCGGCGCGCTGGTAGCTCCATCCGCTGCGGTCAAATAGCAGCCGCAGCAGACTATAGAAGTCAGCCAGAGTCTCGATCTGTTCTGGACCAGTGACCTGTGGTTCCTTGCCCGAGGCTGCCATCATGCCCTGGTCCCGTCTGCAAGTCGTTCGGTTCCATTCGGAACTCATCTACAGCATGAGGCATCTTCCGGATCGATGCATCCGAACGGGATAACTCCGCAGGCTCCTCCTAAGACCAGCCGGAGGCCCATGGCCAGCTAGGGAGGTTCGATGTCCTACCAGCCCGCACGAACCAAATCTGATGCAGCAGTGGCCATAGCCTTGCTTGTCATCGCGCTTGTCGCCGGAGCGGTCACTACGTGGACCACCACGCTGCGCCTTTGCCTGCTCTGCATCGCCGCGGCGGTGCCTGCCGGGGCCGCCTACGCAGTCTTCCTCCAACTGCGATGACGCCCGGGATTCCGAGGGCCGGGGACGCCACCGGCCTGTCCGAGCCCGCGCTGCGCGAGCAGATCACCGCGATCACCAACCGCACCGAGGCCTTCCACGGCTTCGCCGACTGGCTGATGTTCGGCGGCAAGCTCATCGGCCACAACGACCCCGACCACCAGGAGAAGGTGGTGAAGTTCAACGAGCTGATCGCCAACTGCGTCATCCACTCCAACGCCTGCGACATCACCGACGCCGCCAACGCCCTGGCCGCCGAGGGCCACCCCGTCGACACCGACGACCTGGCCACCGTGTCGCCCTACATCACCCACACCAGCCGCTGGTTCGGGAACTGGACTCTCAACCTCACCCCGCCCGACCAGGCCCCGACCACCCGGCTCGACCTGGAACCGCGGGTGCTGTTCTCACCGCAGAGCTGAGCGAGGGCCTCCACCGGCGCCCAATCGCGCGGGGCCATCGGGGTGTTGGTCAGGGTGGCGGTGCTGCCGCGGCGGCCTGCGGAGGGCGGGAGCAGGTGTGGGCGATCGCGGTCAGGACGCGGTCGCGGGCGGTGCCGGCCGGGCACAGGCCGGTGAGGACGTAGTAGGCCAGGCCTTCGGCGAGTGCGACCAGCGCGATGGCGGCCGGGCCCGGGTCGGGGACGCCGTCGCGTTCCAGGAGCTCGGCGAGTTGGCGGTGGAGGCGGCTGTAATCGGCGTGCAGCCGGGCGGCGATGGCGGTGTCGGTGAGGGCCAGTGCGGTGAATGACTGGCGGACCCGCATGTGCGTGCGGGTGGGTGCGTCGTAGGGGATCAGTTCGGTGAGCACGATGGTCAGCTGCTCGCGGGGCCCGGCGCCGTCGGGTGTCTTGGCGGCGATGCGGGCGGCCGAAAGCGCGTTGGCGCGGTCGAACGCGGCTTCCAGGAGCTGCTGTTTGGTGGGGAAGTAGTGCTGCACACGCCCGGCCGACACCCCTGCGGCGGCGGCGACGCGGGTCTGGGAGACCGCGGCCAGGCCGTCGTCGGCGACGACGGCCAGGACTGCGTCGGCGATCTGGGTGACGCGCTGGTCGTGGTGCGCTCCGGGCCCGCGCGTCCGCTGAGCCATCGAACCTCCTCGTCTGCCATGACCGCTTTCCCAATGTGACCGGATCGGTTTGACCGGGTCCGGCGTGGTCGCCTACGGTCGAAGCCTATCAAAGCAATGTGATCACATTGTTTTGCTGGGTTGGAGGTGGCCATGGCCGAGTCGCGGCACGGCGCAAGCCGTCCGGATGCCGATACGGGAACCGGTGAGCGCCGGACGCGGGCGCGGCCGACGGCGGTCGGCGCCAGGTCGCAGGTGGTGCTGGCGCTGGTGTGCGCGGCGCAGTTCATGGTGGTGCTCGATGTGTCGGTGGTGAACGTGGCGTTGCCGTCGATCCAACGCGCCTTGGGGTTCACGGCGGGGGGTCTGCCGTGGGTCGCGACCGCGTATGCGCTGACGTTCGGCGGGTTCTTGCTGCTGGGCGGGCGGCTGGCGGACCTGTACGGGCATCGGCGGGTGCTCGCCGCGGGCCTGGCGCTGTTCACCGCAGCGAGCCTGGCCGGGGGGCTGGCCGGCGGGGCGGGCGTGCTGATCGCCGCGCGGGCGGTGCAGGGGCTGGGCGCGGCGGTGCTGGCCCCGGTCACCTTGACGGTGCTGACGGCGACGTTCCCCGAGGGGGCGGCGCGGACTCGGGCGCTGGCGGTCTGGACGGCGGTCAGCCTGGCCGGCGGCGCGGCCGGGAACCTGGTCGGCGGAGCGCTCACCGAATACGCGACCTGGCGGTCGATCCTGCTGGTGAACGTCCCGATCGGGGTCGCGGCGCTGGCCGGGCTGCTGACCGGGGCGGTGCCGCTCACCGGGCACGAGACGCGGGCGGGGGCGGCACCCACCCGGGCGCACGGCCAGGCGAATGGCCGGTCAGGCAGCCGAGCGGGCGGGCTGGATGTGCCGGGCGCGGTGCTGGCCACCGGTGGTCTGGCCGCGGTGACCTACGCGGTGGCGCCGGGCGAGGGCCGGGCGGCGGCGGTGACGGCCGCGGCGTGGGCGGTGGGGGCGGCGGCGCTGGCCGGCTTCGCTGTGGTCGAGGCGCGCGTGGCTGCGCGGCCGCTGCTGCCGCCGGGGCTGCTGCGGCTGCGAGCGATCTGGCTGGGAAATGTGGTGATGCTGCTGGCCGGGGCGGCGTTCCAGGTGCCGATGTGGTACTTCCTGACCCTGTACATGCAGAACGTGCTGCACCTGGGCGCGCTGGCGACCGGGCTGGGGTTCCTGCCGCACACCGTGCTGACCTTGGCGGTCGGGCTGCGGGTCACGCCGTGGCTGATGCGGCGCGTTCACAGCCGTGTGCTGATCACGGCGGGGGTGTGGGTCGCCGCCGCCGGATTCGCCTGGCAGAGCCGCGCCGGCGCCGCCGACACCTACTGGACCGGTGTGGCCGGTCCGGCGGTGCTGCTGTCGGTGGGCGGCGCCCTGTTCAACACCCCGCTCACCAGCACCGTCACCGCAGGCGTCGACCGCGCCGACGCCGGCGCGGCATCCGGGCTCATGAACACCGCCAAACAGGTCGGCGGCGCGCTCGGCCTGGCGGCCCTGGTGGCGGTCACCACCGGCGGCACCCACGCCGACACTCGCGCCGAGGTGGGTGGAGCCGTGCTGACCAGCCAGTACGGGCAGGCGTTCGCGCTGACCGCCGCCGCCCTGGCCGTCGTGGGGGTGCTCGCGCTGTGGCTGCCGGCTCGCCGCGACGACTGACCGGCCGCCCTGCCCCGACCCTCGGCGCCATCCGACGCTCGCTCGGCCGCTGGAGCACCCCCACCCACATCGACACAGCCGTCTGTGCACTGATCAACGCCACCGCACAACGGCCAACCGCGCAGTGATGTAGCCGCCGGAGCCCTCCCAGCCGGCCAAAGGCGAGGCCGACCGCCAGACGCGCGTCCCAGCGGAGTGGCGCGCCAGATCGGTCTGACTACGGGCGACGCCCGCACCGAACGCTCTGGTGCCCTTTTATCCCTAGCCCGACCAGCTACAACGCGGGTTCGTGATCCCTGCGCGAGGCGCTGCGAACCGCCGAACGCGACCGCGAGACCGCGTGCGCCGAGCTGGGCGCCGAACGCGACGCGCACGCCGCGACCACCGCGCGCGCCGACACCGCCGCCCGGGACCTGGACGACACCCGCCGCCGGCTGACCGCCGTCGAGCAGGCCCGCGACACCGCAGCCACCGAAGCCCACCGGCAGCGGGCGCGCGCGGACGCCGCCGTCACCGAGCTGGAGGTCGAGCGCGGCGGCCGCCGAGGCCGAGCTGCGCCGCGCGCTGGACGAGGCACGCGCGGACGCCGCAGCCGTGCGCGAGCAGCTCGGCGCCGCCACCGAACGCGCCCGCGAGTGGGATGCCGATGCGACCGGAGTGGCATGATCACGGCGTGAGCAGCCGTAACTTCCCCTTCACGCCGGAGACGTCTCGCGACCTCGAAATCGGTGACTTTTGGACTGTTGAGCTGCTGCTCGACGGACTGTACGGCTGCGTCCAGGTGACGGAACTGGTCCGCAGCGGCCCTGGCAGTCGGGCCTTTCTCGGAGCAGGTGTTGTCGACTGGTGCGGGTCGAGGCCCCCGACCGTGCAGGACGTCACCGGCAGAATCGTCCTGCGACATGGCCTGATCCACATTGATGCGTTCAAACAGACCGGTGCCCAGATCCTCGGGCAGGCACCGGTCACCCATTCTGGACCGCTCACCCCTGTCTTCGGGGAGGTCGAGGTGGGCGACGTCCAGCACGTCTGGGGGTTGACGGCCCTCCCAAACGTCGCGACTTCCGAACTCACCCAGCGCCGGTAGGCAAGAGCCTGACGAGGACCAAAGCCCTCGCCACGGTGGCCTCCATGCGCAGTGGCTGAGGTGAACAACGAGCTCATTGCCTGAGGGCGGCTGCAGCGCGAGCGCCGGCTTCCTTGATCACATCGAGGCAGACGGTACTCAGGAAGGACGCTCTGGCCTGCGAAACGGACAACAGGAGCGCGTATTCGCCTCGCTGGTGGATGAGCGTGCAAGCACGGGTAGTCCCCTTGCCGTCCTGGTCCTCAATGAGCTGGATCCGCTCCGAGGCGTCACCACGCTGTCGGACAAGGTCGCTCTTCAGGGTGCGCCGGTAGCGCCTTCCCTCGAGGCTGTAGGAATAGCTGCGGCAGGCCCCTGGCACCTCAGCCGAGACCAACCGCCGGGTCGCCGTACCGGACAACCGAAGGATCGTCTCCTGCACGAGGATGCCTCGCGCTCGGTCGGTCCACATGGCCAGGGCAGCAGGCGCCAAACGGCCCTCACCACCAAGTTCTTCGATCCGCCCCGGAACCGACATCAACTTGACGCAACGTCCGTCGGTCGGCCACGCTCGCCCGTCGGTCAGTTGCGCGACAACCGCGGAATAGGGCCCTGCTACCGGCCCATACCGGAGCGGGTCGTCTGCCTGCGCCGGCGGCATCGGCAACAACGCCCGCTTCAGACGTTCAGTACCGTCCGCTGCCGTCCTCGGGTCCGGCGCATCCTTACCCGCCCGGTCATCCTCCTTGCCTTCCACCGCGCCGCAAGCACTGACGACCACGGCAAACATCGCCACACCGGCGGAGAGGCGAGAGAGACCAAGCAGCACCGAATGATCATAAGGGACATATAAGGATCGCGAGGTTGTCCGGCAAAGGGCCTCGCTGCAGGGCCTCGTTCCGCCTACCCGAGGCCTCGCTCGATCGCCGCAATACCCGCCAGGCAGCCGACCTCCTCCTTTCCGCGCCACCCCCCTCTTTCGACCACGCACAGTGTCAAGTGATTGCCGTGTGTGTTGTTCTGGCTGCGATCACGTCCGCCCGGCCGTCCCACCTCAGCCGGCTCCTGGAAGGAACCCCCCGCCCGTGGCCCGTCTCCGGCCCCTCGCCGCGCTCACCGCGGCCTCGCTCGCAGCCGCCCTGACCACCGTCCCCGCCCACGCCGCCTTCGCCGCCCCGGCGCCGACCCGTTCCACCTCGGTCACGGCGCGCCTCTCGGAGCGGGACGTCGACCAGGTGCCGTGCGCCGAACACATCGGCGCCAACGCGACCTACCACGCTAACGGCGCCACCTACACCACCGACGCCCAGGGCCGCCCGCTGCGCGCCGAAGCCGACGACCTGACCGCCGGCGTCGCCGACCGCGGCCCCTGCCAGCGCGCGGTCGGGCACATGGGCCCCACCGCCGGCTACGACGGCGGCCACCTCATCGCGGCGACGCTGCACGGCGTCGACGAGCGCTACGACCTGGTCCCGCAGTGGGCCAGCGTGAACCGCGGCATCTACGAGCGGATGGAGTCCGGCGCCAAGAAGTGCCTGCAAGCCCCCGGCGGCCGCATCACGCACTACCGCATCCGCGTCAGCTACCCCGACGCCACCGCGCTGGCACCCGACCTGTACTTCACCGACGTCGCCATCGACACCGCCGCCCACACCGCGCAGACCATCCGGCTCACCATCCCCAACCGGGCCCTGGACAACACCGAGTACACCCGGCTGCGCCGCGAACTCGACCAGCGCCTCACCGCCGCCGGCTGCACCTGACCCCGAGCCCGACAGTGCGCCCATCCCGCCGATTCCATCACCCCCTGGAGAGGTTCGATGCACCACTTCCTGCCCGCAAGGTTCGAGCGGGCACGCCGGACGATCGTGCTGCCCGGGCTGGTCACGCTGACGCTCGGCGTGCTTGCTCCCACAGCCTCAGCGGCCCCGTCCCGCCCCGCCGCGCCAGCTGCCGCCGACGTGACCTCCGCTCGCCTGCGCAGCACTTCACCACCACCCAGCCCCGAGCGGGCGGCCGGCTTCGGTGGGCACACCCGCCAAGCCAAGGCCGTGTGGGACCCGCCCGCCCCGGCCCGAGGCCATGCGCAGGCCACCGCGGCGTGTCCGGCGATGACGCGGTTCACCGACTGCGAGACCCGCACCGGTCGGGTGCTGTGGCTGGTCGACGGCGCCCCGCAGGGAGAGGCCGACTACCGCTCCACGCTGGAGCTGACCACCAAGGCCAACTCCGCGGCGTTCACCGTGAAGCTAACCATCCAGGTCCAGTCCTCGAACCTGCCCGCAGGGTCGGGCGCCGACTTCGAGGCCGACTGCGACCACCCCTGCGCCACCAACAGCTCCCTGTCGGGCTCGATGGCCGCCGGCGCCGGCTACAGCGGCACCTTCTCCTACACCGACACCACCACCTCCCACCACGAACCCCAGCTGACCGTCACCATCACCCCGCGCATCCCCGAAGCCGACACGACCCAGCCCGGGCGCGGCGTCCTGCAGCTCCGAGTCCGCTGCGACGACGAGTTCGAGCGCCTACTGGCCGGCTGCGTCAACCCCGCCTACATCCCGACCATGACGACGATGACCCAGCTGCCCGACATCGCCACCAACATCCGCGGCATCCAGGCCCGCGGCGGCTACGGCGTGCCCGGCCATCCAGCCCAGGCGCTGCACCGCGAATCCGACCCGGCCGAGCAGGACCAAAACCGCGAGGAAGCCTGCAGCATCCGCGTCACCGGCCCCCGCCCGGCCGGCAAGTCCTGCGACGAGTACCCCTTCGCCTCCACCAAGGAAGGCGGCAACGCCCTGCCCGCCCTCTACCACGGCTGGGCCTTCGTCCCCGCCGACCAGCAAAACCGCCAAGCAGGATTCATCACCGGCTTCTACAAACAGAACCGCGTCATCGACAACGACCCCTTCTACGTCCAGGTCTAACCCCGGGCTGCCCGAGGCGCCAGCCAACGACCGCGCCCGATCGGTGCGCCGTCGCTCCGCCCGAAGGACGCGGCGACGGGAGAACTCCGGGCAGGAACCCCGATATGGAACGTCGCTATGAACGCATCCCCGGAGCAACCGCGCCCGGTGATACTGCTGGTCAGCGAGTGGCTGCAGGTCGACGCGGTGCTCGACAACGAAGCCTCCAGCGACACCGGCGACGACCAGGCCGCCGAGCTGGCCCTGCGCATCCGTGAGACCGGATGGGCCCAACTACCCGACTGGCCCACCGAACCCGCCGGCTTCGCCGCCTGACCCCGCCCGGCCAGACCGTCACCGTGCCACCGACCCCGCCACAATGGGACCTCACCCTCACCACGCTGCACCAATGGGCGCACGTGGCAGACCGCAGCGGCTCCCGCGACCGCCACCAGAACCCCCACCGGCTACGATCGCCACAAAGATCACGCAGCAGCTGCACGTGCCCTACAGCTAGTACTCCTGCCGCCAGCGGGCCGCCCGTGTCGGCTTGCCGCCCCACCGACCCCCGCCAGCGCCCGCATCGAACAGGCCCAGCGACACGTTGAGGGCTAGGCCGGTCGTCGAACGGCTGAGAACTCTGCGATCCCAAGCCGATATGCTATTTACTCAGTGTTATTCAATACTGTCATACAGTGATGGGGGTGTGTGAACCAACGCTTTGGTGGAACCGTGGCCGCCGCGGTGACCGGGGTTGTGCTCGCGGTGTGCCCGGCCGTACCGGCGCTGGCCGCTCTCCAGGGCCGCAGATCCAGGTGAGCGAGGCGCCGGCGCAGGTGGCCGGGGCGAGTCCGGCAGCGGCTGCGGGTCCCACACACCGACGAGCCTGGGGATGCTGGCGGCGACCTTCCTGCTGAGGCCCTCGGCGATCTCTCGGGCGACGGTATCGATGCGCCACCGTAGCGCCCAGATCCCGGCGAAGATGGCTGAACTTCGTCGGGGATCCGCGGTGTTTCGGGGGTCACTCTTCGCCGCTGGCGCCGCCCGCCGGGCCGCGTTCGTCATGAGGCGCCTGGCCAATCTGCAGGACTCGGACTGGACCCGGACGGCAGGCTGGACGCCTTTCTGTGACTGATCCGATGAGCGGAAGGATTCGTTGCGTCTCATCGGTCCGGAAGGCCGCGGATCAACGCCTGTAGGTCGGTGGAAGCCAGAGGTATCCGCAGGTGCGGGTCTCTTTGCGCCGGACGTTGATGGGGCGGTAGGCGTCGGGGTTGATCAGCCCGGTTGCGGCGGCGTGCCGGTAGAGCTCGTGGGATACCAGCATCGCCACGTCGGCGTCATCGACCTGCTGCAGGTGCTGTTTGAAGGCAGGGGCTTCTAGGAGCCGGAACAGGTGCGTTAGTGGATGACCCAGAACTCCGTGCTGGTCTTGCTGTACTTCGCCGGTGTGGACAGCAACACGGAGCCGGAGCCGGCCGAGGTCGTTGGTGAGCCGGTTGGAGCGGCGCAGCAGGGCGGTGAGGTGGTGGGCGAGCGGGTCCATGGCATCGGTGGGGCGTGTGTCGGCCGGGGCGATGATCAGCGCGCCATCGCCGCGGTCCTCGACGTGGCAGGCCTCCCAGGGCAGCCGGGACATCTGGAAGGCCTCCTGTAGGTGCTCGTACAGGTGCTTGCGCAGGAGCCGCTGGGCGTCGGCGTCGCGCCGCTGATCGCCGAACTGGGGGATGTCGACGCCGATGAGGGTGGTGTGCATGGTTTCGCTCGCTTGGCTGCTCGGAGGAACGGAGGGAAGCGCCTGGCCCAGGCTGATGGCCAGCCGCGCCGCTGATCGGCCAGTGGCAGGTGCCGGGTACGGCGTCAGTCGAGCATGGACTCATCAGCCCAGAAGTCCTCGAGTTGGCGGGCGGTGAGCTTCTCGATCGGTACCGCGGGCAGAGCCTTGCCGGTCTGGATCGACCACATCGTGATCAGCGACAGTGCAGCTCGCGCGTCGTCCAGGCAGGTGGCACCTGCGCCGATCTGGTTCGAACCTGCCGCGGCCGGACCGGGGCCGGAGCTGGTGATGAGGCGGTGAAGCGGGGATGCGGCGCACGGGAGCATCGAGGTTCCTTTCGCGAGAGGGTCGAGAGGCGCCCGCACATGCTCGAAGAGGCAGGTCTTGGGCTGCACGGACGTGAGATCACCCTGACGGCTGCGGGCGGGACCATGCGACCTAAACGCCGCTTCCCGGACGTTACTCGGATATACCGTTTGGTATCCGGGAAGCGTCCGGGAATCCGCGCCAATCTGACATTCGCTTGAAACCGCTGCGCCGCAGCGTGTTGAGTGAGGTCCGACTGAGTCGACTGTTATGTGTCATGTGACCTGCTTTCCGCTGTTGGCCTGCCGCTATGGTCGGCGGCGGCGACGGGCAGGCGGCTTGATAACGATCGGATGCGGGCATGGTGAAGGATGATCGTGCGGCGCAGTACTCCAGAACGGTTGCGTTGCTGAACCGCGATCGCATTAAGGCCGATAATCCGACATATAACTACATTGGGAGCATTTCGGCCGAATTGGCGGGGCGGACGGTGTATGGCGTGCGGGTCGAGCCGGTGCCGCGTACGACGGCCAACGATGTCATGAGAGGTCTTCACAAGAGCAGGCTGCGCTGGGAGCTGGTGGCGAGCCTGTGGGCGGTGATCCACTACATCGCCGAGCAGCGCGGTATCGACACCGCGGCCATGACCTCCCGTGAGGAGCTCCAGCGTGCCTTCCGCTCATCCGAGCCGCCCGAAGCCGCCAGCCCGGCAGCAGCCGCTGCCCCGCCACCGGCCGCTGCTCCACCGTCCCATCCTGAACCCGCCCGCACGCACGCCGAGCATTCACAGCCCGAGCGCTCCGGGCCTGAGTCGCCGCGCCCTGGGCCGCCGGGGACTCCCGCGCGGACACACGCGGACGCGTGGTGGTCCGGACCGGAAGCCAGCCGATCCGACGAAACGTCCGGGTGTGGCACCGATCTGCTCTCCCCCGCGCCGATTGCCTCCAGACTGGGCCCCTTGAACGGCGGCGGCTCCGCCAGCGGCGACGACCCTCGCGACGCCGCGCGCCGGCTGCTCGCCCGCGCTCGCCTGGACGACACCGAGGTGTGGTGGCAGGACTACCACGCGGTGGTGCCCAGGTGGTTCGCGCCGTACCTCACCTTGGAGCCCGAGCTGTCGCTGATCCGGGTCTACGCGCCGCGCCGTGTCCCGGGCCTGCTGCAGACGCCCGGCTACGCCCGGCACGTGCTCGCCCAGGATCTGCCCGGCATGTCGGCCGACGAGCTGGAGCAGCGGATCGCGCTGCGTCGGCTCCGGCAGCAGATGCTGCACCGACGCGACGCCCCGCGCTACTGGGCCATCATCGACCAGCGGGCCCTGGCCCGCAGCGCGGCCCCGCCGGAGGTGCTGCGCGAGCAGCTCAAGCACCTGATCTCCATGGCCGCCTACCAGTACGTCACCGTGCAACTGGTCCGCAGCGCCGACGCCGAGCGCGTCGTGCTGGCCGGGCCGATCACGCTGATGCGGTTCCCCGAGCCAGGGCTGGGCGACATCGTCTATCTCGAGCACCACGACTACGGCCACTACGTCGAGGACGCCGAGACCATCCACTACCTCTCGCTGCGCTTTCACCAGCTGGCCCTCAAGGCGATGGAACCGCACGACAGCGTCAGCCTGCTGCTGAACATGCTTGACCGCCTCCAGCCATGACCCGCCCCGCCCCGTGCAATGCCGCGCCAGGTCTGCTGTCATGGCCAGAAGGGACAAGCAGCGCACAGGCCCGGGGGTTCACCGATGGACAGCGAAAGCCGACAGTTCTGGCCCGAAACCGACGATGACCCCGATGGCGGAATCGATACCAGCGTCCCGCACTCGGCACGGATCTGGAACTACTGGCTCGGCGGAAAGGACAACTTCCCCGTCGACCAGCAGGCCGGCGATGAATACGCCCGCACCTTCCCCGGCATCACCGCCCTGGCCCGCGCCAGCCGCGACTTCATCGGACGCGCCGTGACCTACCTGGCCGCCGACCAAGGCGTCCGCCAGTTCCTGGACATCGGAACCGGGCTGCCCACCGAGAACAACACCCACCAGGTCGCCCAGCGCGCCGCCCCCGACGCACGGATCGTCTACGTCGACAACGACCCGCTGGTGCTGGTCCACGCCCGCGCGCTGCTGACCAGCACCCCCGAAGGCGCCGCCCACTACCTCGACGCCGACCTGCGCCAGCCCGAGCAGATCCTCGCCGGCGCCCGCCAGCACTTGGACTTCGCCCAGCCGATCGCGCTGATGCTGATGGGCGTCATCGGCCACATCCCCGACGACGCCACCGCCACCGCCACCATCACCACACTGGTGAACGCCCTCCCGTCCGGCAGCTTCCTGGCCCTCTACGACGGCACCGCCACCGACCAGGCATTCCTCGACGCTCAGCAAGGCTACGACGACACCGGCGCCGACCCCTACCGGCTCCGCAACCCCAACCAACTCCGCGGCTTCTTCACCGGCCTGGACCTCATCGACCCCGGCGTCGTGCCCGTACCACACTGGCGCCCAGACCTCTCCCCCATGCCCCCAGACACCGTCGACGCCTACGGCGGCGTCGCCAGAAAACCCTGAGCCACCACCAGCCGCCCCACGACAACGGACGGTTCCCGCAGAACGCGGCCCGGCTCGGCTAACGCAACCTCCAGGCTCCATCCACGACGTCTGATCAATGCCGCTCCCCCCAGAGGCCACCAGATACAGCACGGCGACATAACCGGCGCCAGCGCCTACTGCCCCCTCCTCCCTGGCTCCTTGATCTCTCGGTCGGCCCTGCGCACGCTGGGCTATAACGCCTCAAGTACCTCTTCGGCCGGACCATCGACCTGGATCAGCCAACTCCATGCGGATGAGTCTAGGCTAGAAGCGACTCTCACTCTAAGAAAAGCGTGCTCGCATAGGGACTGTGGCGGCCGTCAACACGTTGACCTGCATGATTGCATTAGTGCTACGTGCGCGGCGTTGTCCTGTGATATCTGAATTGAGGACCGAAGTACAGGAGGAGCCCATGGACGAGATCTACGCCGAACTCCGCCGCCTCACCACGACGGACTCCCGAGAACTAGATCGCGTCTGCGAGCGGGTCGCCAGCGAACTGCTGGAACAGGGCATCGAACCGAACTTCAGCGTTGAGTCCGCCGACTTTGGGCGGGATCCGTTCCTGATCTGCGCTGACCGATACTGGCGCCTCCGGTTCCTCGCGGCGCCGACGGTCACCACCGCGGCCAAGTGCGCTCGATGGCTGCACCAACGTACGGCTATCGAACACCGAGGGGAGATTGCAGAGAGATGGGCGCTCGGCTATTCCTTCATCACACGTGACACACTCGAGTCTCGCGACGAGTTGAGTGACGCAACCGCCCAGCTCATCGAGCAGAGCGCAGGCGCCGCAGATGTCATCTTCTTCGCCGCACTTTATCATGCAGGAAAACTACGCGCCGATTTCTCGTTCGAAGAACTTCGCATATTCTTGGAATCATCATCACTGGCGCTGACAGCAGGTCTGCGGCGCGACGAGCCAATCTTTGTCGCTCTGGAAGCATTTGCCGCTTTCGGCAGCCGAAACGCTACCACCGAACACGCCATCGAACTATTCGACCGCGCATGGAACCACCCAGCCCGGACGCGTCATGTCGTCGATGTCTGCCTCAACGCCCTCTGGGCTGCGGTCCCGTTTCCGGAACAGGGAGCTTTGCTGGGCGACCGCGCCAAAGTGGCTGTCGAACTCTACCCGGGCGACCACATCTTCTATTTCAGGCTCGCCACCGGGCAACGTCTATCTGATGAGCACCGAGCAGCATTGGACAGCATTGACACTGCGCTACGGTTACTGCCGGCGACCGGCAACCGCGGCAGCCACAAACTCCTTCAAGAGCAGTACATCCGTGAACGTGGCCTGATCGTCGATGGCATCCAGCGGGCAACTTGGACGCTTGAGCACGAGCGTCAGCAAGAGGCAAGTAAGGCTGCCCTTGCCGAACTACGCAAGTCCGCCAACAAGAACGTTGTACGGGCGATGGAACTAGTCACTGTCTTCGCCGCTGTCATCGCCTTCGCCTTCGGCTCGCCCCAGTTCGTCATCAACGGGTCAATCAAACTACACGATCGCATTTGGCTTCTGCTGGCCTTCGGCTGGAGTTTGACGGTCTTCGCTTTCATCATCGTCTTCGGAACTTGGGCCATCACACGCGACCGCGACAAACGCTGACTCTTGACTCGATCGACGGTAAGGAGCCTCGGTGCCGCACGTTGTGCTCCACCTATACGGTCCCCGACGTGGCGACCATCCATCGCAGATGCTGAGGCAGGAAACCCCGTCGTGACCCTATCGTCTCAGCGGAACGTTATGAGGGCCTGCAAAGGTCAGTGCCAGCCCAGCGCGGCCTCCCCGTTGATCGGTAGGCATAAACGTGGGAACCACCTCCGGCCGTCCGTCCTCTGGCTCCGCGTCCACGTCGAAAGCTGCACCACGGGCGAGTGGTCGGCGTGGAAGCGTAGCGGCTCGTGGAACGGCAACCAGGGCTTCGAGACCGTCCTCGCGAGCTGACCGGACGCCGGCCACCGCGTCTGGGGCCCCGCTCGCTCCCGGCGAGCGGGGCCCTCTCCCGCCGTACTCGGCCTTGCCTTCGACCGCCTCGACTCCGGGGCGGACTCGACCGCTCATCACCGCGCCAGGGGCGTCCAGCGCGGGGACTAGGTGCAGCCGGCAGCAGTCAGGCGCCGTTCGAGTTCGCCGCGCAGTTTGCCGTACTCGCTGTGCTCCAGGGCCCGGTTGGGGATGGTGAGGCGGATGGTCTGCTCGGGGTGGTCGGCGGCGTCCACGGTGACGTCGGTGTTGCAGAGGTCGGGGACCAGGGTCGTGGGGTTGGAGTAGGTGAGGTGGATGCGGTAGTGGGTGATGCGCCCGCCGAGGGCTTTCAGGCAGCGTTTGCTGCCGACCTCCATCTTCTCGTAGATGCCGCGGTTCACGCTGGCCCACTGGGGACCAGGTCCTAGCGTTCGTCCACGCCGTGCAGGGTGGCGGCGATGAGATGGCCGCCGTCATAGCCGGGGGCGTCGGCCATGTGGCCGACCTTCTGGCAGGGGCCGCGGTCGGCGACCGAGGCGGTGAGGTTGTCGGCGGCGCTGACCGGGCGGCCCTGGGCGTCGGTGGTGTAGGTGGCGCCGTTGGCATGAAAGGTGGCGCTGGCTGCTAGGTGCCGGTCGCAGGGGACGTCGTCGATGTCACGCATGACTGCGGCTGCGGGTGGGATCTGGTGAGGGACGGTGTGGACGGTTGCGGCGCTGCATTGCGGGATATGCCCATGCACCAGTCTGGGGCCGCGCGGACACGGCCGAGCTCACCGACCACCCGGGGGGACGCGCTATGCCGCAGGCATGGCGTATGAGGTCACGGTGTGGGTGACAACGTGTGGAGCGTGCGAGGTGCCGTTGCTGCTCATCGGTTGCCTGGGGGACCCGTCCCGCGGATCCGCCCACGACCATCCCGCCGCTGGTGTTCGAACTCGACGGCGCTGAACTCCCGCCGGAGACGCAGGCGGCCCTGGACCAGCAGGTCGTCGATCACGCGAAGTCATAGCGACCACTGGCGCATGGCGGCGAACCGTCCTCGGCGTGGATGCACTGGACATCTGGGCGCAGGCGACACCCCCGGCCATCATGATTCAGTGGTCCGCCGACCAAAACTGAAACAGTCCAGCCGTCTTCACAGGGCGCTGCGAATCGGGAAGGCGGGTGACCGCATTGCTGCGCCCCGGTCCCTGCGGCGTTACTTCCCCCATCAGGCTGGTCGTGCTCGCGATCGCGGCCTCCGGATATAAGGCCATTGGTACTCGGACGATCCCCGCGGGCGCGGGGCCGAGGCTGGTCTGCGCAATCAGTCCGTGCTGACGACCGGGTGTTCTCCAGAATCCACATGTCTCATGGGACACCGGAGCTTCCGCACGGCCGCCAGTCACTCTGCCCCGGCCTATGGGTCCAACCTATGGGCTCCGAGAGGCTGAGCCAGCAGCGCGGCTACAGGCGATGTGAGTGCGGCAGTGCCGCTCTCAGTCGACTGCCGCATCCCAGAGCCCCATGCCGAGTGCCGTCGATCCTTGCCTCGACAGCATGCCCACTCGATGCAGGGAAGCCGCACCTTCGAAGGACCTCAGGGGCGCCCTCTGACGGCGGTAGCTCTACCCACGAAGGCTCACCAAGGCCAGAGAACGGCCGATATCGGTCATTCTAATGAGCCAATCCATTGTGTGATCCAGATCACAATACGCCTCGATCATCCACATCTTCCCAAGATCGCAACACCGGGTTAGATTGCCTGTGATCCAAAGATCGGAAATACCTCTCATATACCCAGTGACCCGTTCCAGGTCGAGCAGAGAGCCTCAGAGAACCCAACCCCCTAGGGTCCATCAATTGCGCCACTCCATGTGCACTACAGCGCACCTCTGGGACTGAAGACGCATCCCATCAACTCTTTCAGACCAACACCTTCAGGGGGTGACATAAAGAAAGGAAAGCAAACGACCACACTACAAATATGGCGCTACAGGAAAGCGCGAACAACACAACAGCTCAGCGAAAGGAAGTGAATGAGGAAAATACTGCAAAGTGTCCCAATCGCATTATTTGCCCTTCTCTGCATCAACATCCAGCCTGCTGACGCGGCCCCGAAGGCACCGATCTCCTCGCCTCAACAGCCCAGCAAGAATCCTGCCCCGACGGCAGGTCAGCGCCCACGCGCTCTCTCCAAGGAGATGAAGACGCAACTTGGAGGGCGGGTACGAGCAGGAAGCGTGCCCAACTCCTGCACCGACATGCGCAAGAAGGCACCCGAACTCAGAAAGAAGGGCATCAAACGATACCAGTGCATGGAAGAAGTTACACCGAACGCGAAGGCAGTTAAGGACGCACTGACGCGAGCCGCCAAGGCGCAGTCGTCACAGAGAAGCATTGCCAGCAGTTCGGACCCGCCCCCCTCGGACTGTGGCATCAGCGTCTGGAAATATACGAGAACAGCCACGTGTGCCGTAAAAGGCTACAGCATGAACTCCTGGGAGCTAGATGAATCCGGTATTCCTATCAAGTTGATAGGAAGGCTCCAGGTGAACGTCTTCCAGTTCGCATACGCCCTGGAATCGGGCCCTCTTCCCACCGGGGGATACCCAGATCAGGAATACGTCTACCGTGTCGACATCGATAAGGACATACCGGACAGCTTCGGCGCAATCTCAGTTGGCGCCACTGTGTCAGCCCAGGCACAGGGCTGCGAAAGAGATGCCTCGGCATGCGACTGGTCTCCTGCTACTCAGCAGACTACCGGAGGAGCAAAGACCTCATTGACCGGAGGGCGGGGCTTCCCGCTCCAGCCAGTCGATGGGATAACTACCGCCTACGGCGACTGGGACGTGTCGCCAGGAACAGCCAATCCGCCGGCCCTGTTCAACTTCTCCACGCCTAACATCAGCATATTCTTCGAGACTCCCGGCGGCTCGGACCCGGCAAGCACCTATTATCCGTCTCCGCCGTCCGGAATTCGCTGTGACGCCATATCGGGGAGAATCACTCCTGGATGCGTATATACGGAGTACACTCCCGACTTTACTCCGGATCCGAATTACCCGACGACCGGGATCTACGGCTACACCCTGGACGGTCCCTACCGGGAGCTCGCAAAGCACATCTACGACGCTCAGATTGGCCGGGGGGTACCGGGACTCACGCCAGGAGCCGGCGTCAACAGCAGTACCGGGTATGCTCTGCGGAAAAATGACGGTGCCGGGGAAGCCGACGCGAATCGCACCAAGGCATGCGGGAACCCGAAACCGCCAGCCGGGCAGGGAGACAGCTGCGACGAATTCCCGTTCGCATCGACCCAAGAGGGTGCCGCCGCTCCAAATGGTCCTGGCTACAGTTGTCGAATGATTGACGAAAACCAAAATTCGCCAGGGGGCACCCTGCTGTCCTGGTGGTACACCAAATACCACATCCTCAGGAACGATCCGTTCTACGTCACCATCCCCAAGGGAACCTTCACCGGCAACCGCACGTGGCACCCGAACACCACCAATACATGCAGTTACCCCGACAAGCCACCTTCCAGCCCGGCCCCGCAGACCGGCCTTAACCTATCTGCTGGAAACCGTCGAGCACCCATCACTGGGCTCTACGACTGGTCGAAGGCCGGCTACCTGCAAGGCGGCGATCTGCCGGGTGACAGCGACTTCGGCGGTACGACTATTTCCGCCGAGCAGATGAGCAACCAGTTCGGGGTCAAGCCAGACGACGGCGTCGATGACAGCGCCGGGATCCAGGCGGCCATTGACTATATGAAGACCAACTGCACATCAGGCAGTTACACGCACCTCTGCAAGATCATCCTTCCGGGCGGAACTCTCGAGGTCTCCAAGCAGATCTGGGTGGACGTCAACTATCTGGTCATCAGCGGGCAGGGGACGGGCTCGGGTGGAACACGTATGGTCTTCACCCCGGACGCGACCACGCGCTATGACACCGTCACCCCGGATGGGAGTCGGTGGGACCAGGACTGCATGACCGTCAAGGACGACACCGGCAAGACCATCGCTACAGCTGGCTGGCTATGGCCGGGACGCGGCCTGTTCCGCGTGCAGTCACGCGCCGTGCACCCGGACTATCAAACTGCATACGACAACTCACCTGAAGGAAGAAAAGATATCTTCGAAGGCACGGTAAACGTGCATTGGAAGGCAGGAGCTAAACTTAGAGACAAGCCTGGTGATACCGGATTCGCTGCACGGACCGGCGATTCCAAGGTCTACCTCGATGTCAAGACGCCAAGCAAGGTAATGGCCAACATCAAGGTGGGCGGATACATTAACATTCGTGCCGCGAACACGATGAATTTTTACCAGCAGATGCAAGCTCTGCCCACAGACTTCGACCTGCAAGACATGCATATGCGGCAGCAGATCTTCCAGATCACTGGGGTCGGCAACTCGTCCACCGACAAATGGATCACCATCGACAAGCCCCTGGAATACGACGTTCCGGTGAACTCGACCTCCGATGGCTCTGACCCCATACCCGCACCAAAGAACCCGAGCCCGTGCGCAGATGCCGCCACAACGACCGCACCCTATGCCTCCAAGGCCAGCCCGATAGTCGACCCCATCCTGGGTGTCGGGATCGAGAACCTGACGATCAGCCAGAACGAGCCCTCGCTCAACAGAGGCGACGCCGTTCACAACTACGGGAACATGGACCCTGCGGGCGCGATGCACGGCATCGTGCTCAAGTGGGCGATCAACGACTGGGTGAAGAACGTCCACACCGACATGACGGGTTCCCACCCCATCGTCACGGAAGAGGCAAAGAACCTCACCATCACAGATAACTACCTCGATGGATCCTGGAACAAGGGCAAGGGCGGGAACGGATACTTCCGCGGATCTCGCGTATGGGATTCGATCTATGCCGGAAACATTACCCGCAACCTGCGGCACTTCACCTTCCAGTGGTCTGCATCCGGAAACGTCGCGATCGGGAACGATATCGATTCAGACTTCAACCTTCATGGCGGCTGGGAGCGAAACAACCTGATCGAAGACAACCGATCCAACGTTCCCTTCGCTCACCGGTCCGCCAACTGCTTCAGCAACTGCGGGGACGAGGGAGACAGCCCTCCAGACAACTCCAACTGGTACCCGATCTGGTGGGCAGCAGGAAGAAAGGCCGTCAAATGGTCCGGATCATCCGGATACAATAACGTGTTCTTCAACAACACGATGACGAAGGAGACCGAACCTGGAGGCGCCTACACGCCGTTCTATGCGGATCGGACGCGAATATACGAATTCGGGTGGAACTGTTCATCCTGGCAACCACTCGGAAATGGGAGTTCTATCGACGACTGGGCCGGGCACGAGACCGAAGACTTCACTAACGGAGGCGGAGTCTGCGCGCAAAAGACCGACCAGGGCCCATCTCTTTTCCTCAAGAATGTTGGATAGTTAAGGGCCTGGTCTAGCACGATCGCAGGGTCCGCCGATGGCCATGTGCTGTCGACGGACCCTGCCGACGCGTCGATCGCTCATTTCTGCTAACTCGCCGCGGATGCATGATAGGCTCTCGACCAAGAATGCTCGAGACGATCGGACCGTCACACTATCAATGCGAGCGACACATGACAAATGACGATGTTCCGAGTTCCGGGATTTTCCGGACGGAAATAGCCCTGCACGTAGGCTCCGGGACGGGTGAGTTCGGCGACCAATTTTATGATCCCATCAATCCAAGTATTCCCGATTCTGCAAGTGCTGGCATTCTCCGAGCAGTACTTGGCTACGCCATTTTTTCTGTTGGCACTCATGTGGGGAACGTCAACCTGGTCTATGTTGCGTCTCCTCGCGATCCGGGCGCAGATTTCGCTCCATTTGAGGATGTCGTCGAACTTAGTTACGAGTCGCCATCGGGCCGCGTTTGGATCACTGGCGGAGGAGACACGGTCCACAATCTCCCTGATCTGCCCGCAGGCGCCGGAGATTACCGCTTGAGGTTTCACGCAAGCGGTCTTGACATCGAGCGAAGTGTAGGCGGCGAGGAACACTACCTTTTGCAAGTTTGGCCGGAACCCCCGAGAGCGCCGCTCGCGAGGAAGATCACCAGCGAGGCAGCCGCCTTTAAGTTGCGACACCATCCGCTCTCTTCCTAGTCCTGTCCCCCGCCTTCGCCGCAAGCGGTATTTATTGGCGTGACGCACTGGCCAGCAGCCCCTCGTCAACGGGGCCCCAATCAGGTGTCCGCTGGTTCTCCCGGTGGGGCAGCCAGGTCGCCATGCCGCCGCCGTGGCTGGCCAGATGCTCGCGCAACGCCTGCTCGTCATGGTGGAACGCGGCGCCCACCGCTGGCGCCGCACCAGGTCCGCAGCGTGCAAACGCCGGTGCGTGTTCAGCGTCCGAGTGGCTGGACTGCGCGCCCCAGTTCGACAGAAACGGCGACGCGAGCTGTGGGCCTGCATCTCACGCCGCACTCCCGACCGCAGCGCGCTGCGCCAATGCGGAGACGCACCGGTCAACCGGAACGGACGCCGTCGGATCAGCCCCTGGTCAAGCAGGTGGTCTTAGAACAGGTTGATGACCACCGCTTCGCGGTCCCAGATCACGTCATCGACCAGGCGGTCCGCCACCTCGGTCCGCGCCCGGCGGTAGGAGACCAGATCCCCTCGGTCACCGACAGCAGATCAATGCCGCGTCTGACCAGGAACTCCGCCAGCCGTCGGACGGTATAGGCATACGCACGCATCGTCTCTGGCTTTTTGCCCGCATAAGCCGACGCACGGAACCACCCGCACACCGGCTCGATCGGACGCATCCTCTCGTCCAGCAGCACCGGCATCCCATCCGGCAGCGACCGGTAGTCCAGGACCTCCGCAACATCCAGATCCATCCCCCGGGACGGACACACGCGAAAGCTGCATGCGGTTCGCATAGAAGATCTCTTCGCCTCGTCGGACCGAGACATCATGAGAAAGCCCAGGTAACAGAGAGTTAAACCTTCGATCGCCAAACGACGAGTCCTCCTCGCACAGACGCGAGGCCGACGTGACGCCGGCGGAGGTGACACCGTCCCACTGCGGACCCTCCCCGCGGGCGCGGGGCGACGCGCCGATCTGGTTGAGGATCTAGTTCAGCCAGGGAGCATCCCCCGGGCGCGAGGCAGACCGCCCGAGGAGCCCGTAATCCGGAGACACGGGAGGACGATCCCTGCGGGCGCGAGGCCGACGTCTTGTAGCTGGGCGGATAGCCCGTGGGCCCGGGACGATCCTCACGGGCGCGGGACCGACGCCGCAGGAGGTGCCGTGGCCTGGGGTCATCACGGACGATCCCCGCGGGCGCGGGGATGGTCCCTCCGCCGGGTACATGGCGACGCTCGCCCCGCCGTCGGCCCCGCGCCTGCGGGGATGGTCCCGTCGAGGACGCGTATCGCAGCGTCCAAAGAACCCTTGACAAACGAGAAGAGGGAATCTCCGCTATGACCTAAACGCGGACGTCTCGCCTTCTCAACGGCGCGAGAAGTACTCAGTCTTCCGACAGCCATGACTGCGAGGCATCCAGTTGACATCAGCAGCGACCCATCGCCGGTACCAGTCGGCGCCCGATCGGTGGCGATCGCAAAATCTACTCCTGACCAAAGCGCTGACCCGCAAGCATCGGGCCACGCATGCACGTTTTTCGGTTTGACCGGTCAAATGAGGCACGTGCGCAACGAGAACCAGATGCAGAGCGCACGCGGCTAACCTTGGTCGGACGCGACCACAACGACCGCTTCCCCAGCAGTGCGAGCGCCACCGCCCGGGTTCGCCTCGACAGCCAACCCGCATCCGGACGCCCTTCGTTGTACCTTCGATCGCCAACGACGAGTCCTCCTCGCACAGGCGCGAGGCCGACGTGACGCCGGCGGAGCTGACGCCGGTCTCACTGCGGACCATCCCCGCAAACGCGGAGCCGACGGAAAGCGCGGCACGGTCGACACCCGATAGGACGGACCATCCCTGCGGCGCGGGGCCGACGTCTCCGCTGCAGGCGCCGCGTGGCCTCCCACGGACTATCCCCGCGCGGGGCTGACCTCTCGGTGGTCATCGCCCGGTCTCCTCGCGCGGACGATCCCCGCGTGCGCGGGACTGACTACAACGACAACGACACCCCGGCAACGGACCCTGGACAATCCCCGCGGGCGCGGGGCAGACCGGACCTGGGCGAGGGACACCCCTTCGGGTGCCGGACGATCCCCGCGGGCGCGGGGCAGACGTCGTGCTGACCGTGGTCTTCCACTTGCCGTTCGGACGATCCCCGCGGGTGCGGGGCAGACGCGGTGATGGCGGCTCGCGCCTGGTCTAACCCGGGACGATCCCCGCGGGCGCGGGGCAGACCGACGCTCAGTGACGCCCCCCGGTTTACATCGAGGACGATCCCCGCGGGCGCGGGGCAGACCGAAGGCGTCGGGCGAGTGGAACATCGGGAGTAGGACGATCCCCGCGGGCGCGGGGCAGACGCTACCCGGCCCGCGTAACCGCCGGTCAGCGCGGGACGATCCCCGCGGGCGCGGGGCAGACTCATAGACGCGCTCCATCGTGGGGGGCCTTGGGGGGACGATCCCCGCGGGCGCGGGGCAGACTTGGTGACGCGGATGGCGAAGTGGGTCCACACGGGACGATCCCCGCGGGCGCGGGGCAGACCGCTGAGCGGCGTGCTACGGATCGACGTGGCGAGGACGATCCCCGCGGGCGCGGGGCAGACGACGGCGTCGTGGTGGTACGCCAGACCATGTCGGGACGATCCCCGCGGGTGCGGGGCCAGGCTCGATCACCATCGTCGATCAGTGGTCTGACTTCGGACGATCCCCGCTGGCGCGGGGCAGACATCCGGCCCGAACAGGTCGTGGTCTGCGGCACCGGACGATCCCCGCGGGCGTGGGGCAGACGGCGTCTCCATGTCGTTCCTGGACCCGATGGAGGGATGATCCCCGCGGGCGCGGGGCAGACGAGCAGGGCGAGCGGATCTATCGCAAGCTCGGAGGACGATCCCCGCGGGCGCGGGGCAGACTTGATGGACATGTAGGTGATGATCAGCGAGACGGGACGATCCCCGCGGGCGCAGGGCAGACCCCGGGGCGACGATCAGGTGGGAGAGTGTCCCAGGACGACCCCCGCGTGCGCGGGGCTGACCAGGGACCTTATGGGACCGTTCCTGTCTACTGGGGGCGATCCCGCGTGCGCGGGCTGACAGCTCCTCCTTCGCCGCCTGCGCCCACTCGGCGGGACGATCCCCGCGTGCGCGGGGCAGACGTCGGAGCGTAGTGATTGACGAAAGTGTCAATGGGACGATCCCCGCGGGCGCGGGGCAGACGCCAGCACCGGCAGGACGTCCGGCTCGAGCTCGGGACGATCCCCGCGGGCGCGGGCAGACCAACCGTCCATAGTGGACGCGAACTCTTCGTTCGGACGATCCCCGCGGGCGCGGGGCAGACGCGTTGTTGCCGGACGCCCACTTCCGCACCGTGGGACGATCCCCGCGGGCGCGGGGCAGACGTGTGCGGCGCCTGAATCACGTACCCGGGCTTGGGACGATCCCCGCCGGCCCAGGGCAGACCGCCTGCGAGTTGCCCGTAGCGTTCCCGGTTCTGGACGATCCCCGGTGGCGCGGGGCAGACGGCTCACGGGGATGTTCGGGGCGTCGTGCACGCGGACGATCCCCGCGGGCGCGAGGCAGACGGGGAGTCGTCGCCGAGAGCGCGGGCCGCGCTCGGACGATCCCCGCGGGCGCGAGGCAGACCGCAGCAGGCGGGCGATCCGCTCGGTGTCGAAGGGACGATCCCCGCGGGCGCGGGGCCGAGGCGTTCGAGCCAGCGATGACCGACAGCACGGTCGGACGATCCCCGCGGGCGCGGGGCTGAGGTGGAGGCGTCCCGCAGGAGCGAGTCCTACGGGGAACGATTCCCGCGGGCGCGGAACAGAGGACGCGTCGCCGCCGTACCCGGACGCGAACGCCGGACGATCCACGCGGGCGCGGGGCCGAGCGCATCCGATACAACACGCTGTGGCCGAAGCTGGGACGATCCCCGCGTGCGTGGGGCTGACGTCTTGGTGATGTTTGGGAACCAGACGTGGTACGGACGATCCCCGCAGGCGCGGAGCAGACGTCCCCGAGGAGGCGCAGCTGACCAGCTGCGGCGGACGATCCCAGCGGGCGCGGGGCCGACACCTACAACTTGCCCAACTACGTGGGTGAGCTAGGACCATCCCCGCGGACGCGGAGCCGACATGTCTTCCCGTGCGTACGCGGCCGCCGCCGTGGGACCATCCGCGCAGGCGCGCGGGACCGACGCCGGACAGGTCGAACATCAGGCCGAGGTCGTGGGGCCATCTCCGTAGGCGCGGGCCGACTGAGTTCCGGGAAGGCGTGCGGCACGCCGTCGAGAAGCATCCCCGCGGCCGCAGGGCCGGCGGCCTGAGCCTCGTCGTCATCGCCGCCTCCGCGCGTGAAGATCTTCTTGCGAGTCCGGTCGAAGCCTTGGCGGCTCCTTTGTCTGTGGGTTCTGTGGAGCGATAGGAGGTTCTTCCTCCATGATGGAGGCGCTCTCCCGCCCATAGGCGGGAGAGCGGGGGCTCCGTCGGCCTTCGACGAGGTTTGCATGCCAGCCGTCACATAAAGAGGCGGCGGAGCCCCTCCCAGCACAGTCGCGTGCCCAGGGCGATCAGGATCGCCCTTATCGACTCACGCCAGAATCCGGTACTACCCAGCAGCTTTGGCCGCTCAGAGATCAATAACTTCCAGTTGATCTTACTCGGCGACTCTCGATCAGGCACACGTCTCCCCTCGCTTTGCATCGCTGTGCGCGAAGCACTCAAGAGGTGTTTACCGCACCTAGATGACGTCCGTCAGGCGGACGACCGACTGCGCATGAGTGGCGACATCGACCGACGCATGCCGATACGCTCAACAAGTTGGAGTTGGCGCCGACCTCACTTCCGACGTCAAGTCGATCATCAGTTTTTTCGCCACGCTTCGCTTATGCGGAGATTGTCCGTTGTTGAGCGTTTCGGTGGACACCTGCCCCGCTCCCGCGGGGATCGAAGGCAGTGATTTTGGATCTTGCCGACCAGTAAAGGTGACTGCTGAGACCCGGCCGAATTTTGTCGGTGGCCGGCTGTACAACGAAGGCGGCCGTCTAAGGGGGGTCTTCATGGAGTTGTCGGACGCGGCGTCTGCCGTGTGGGGTAAGACCGGGCAAGCCAGTAGAAAGAAGTCAGTCCCGGCCCTGGCGTGGCATCCGCTGGTCTCCCACCTTGTCGACACAGGCAATGTGGCCAGGTGGTTGTGGCGGGAGTTCTTGCCGCAGCCCCTGAAGTCCCAGCTTAGCGATCTGGTTCCGGGCGGGGAGGCAGAGGCCGGGCGCCTTGTCTGCTGGCTGGCAGCGCTCCACGACCTTGGCAAGGCCTCGGACTTCCAGTCCAAGTCCGCGTGGCACGCTCGGCTTGGGCGTCGAGCCGGGTTGCCGTTCTCCGAGCGGACACGGACCCCGCACTCGTTGGTGTCGGCCTACTCGTTGCGGCAGTTGCTAGCTACAGCGGGGTGGGACGAGGCGGACTGGCCGGCGCTCGTACTTGCTGGTCACCATGGCGTCTTTCCTGGTCCCCTGTGGCGGGAGGTCGCCGAACGGGCGCTGGCTTATGAGCATCCAGGGTGGGCCGGGGTCCGGCAGGAGTTGTTCCAGGCGGTTTCCGCTCATCTGAGTGCCGAGCCGGCGGCGTGGAGGCAGGTGCACCCGCCTGTACCAGTACAGATGGGCGTCGCTGGGGTTGTCATCCTGGCGGACTGGTTGGCCAGCACCGAGGCCCTGTACGGCTACCGAGCGCCGTTCGCGGACGACTACCCGCAGGATTCCTTGGCGACGGCGGCACGGACGAACGATGTGATCGGGTTGCGGGATGTCTGGCGGCCGGATCCGGACCTGGCTGGGGTCGAGCCATCGGTATTCTTCGCCGCGCGGTGGCCGGACATCAGCGAGCCCCGCGAGGTTCAAGCAAAAGCGCTTCAGGAGGCACAACGGGCCGAGGGACCCGAGTTGGTGATCATTGAGGCGCCGATGGGAGTGGGCAAGACCGAAGCGGCCCTCGCAGCGGCGGAGGTCCTGGCGGTTCGGTCCAAGGCCCATGGAGTCTTCGTTGGTCTGCCGACACAGGCTACGTCAAACCAGATGTTCAGCCGGGTGACCGAGTGGCTGGCAGGGCAGGCCGGTCAGACAACGGTTGTTCTAGCGCACGGCAAGGCGGCTCGCCAGGAGGAGTATCGGCAGCTGCTTCTGAACGGCGTCGGAGTCGATGAGGGCGATGGCGGGATCAGCGCCTCGCAGTGGTTGTCGGGCGGCAAGAAACGGCTCTTGGCCCCGGTGGTGGTGGGCACGGTCGACCAGGTGCTGTTGGCGGGAGTGGCAGCGCGGCATGTGGCTCTGCGGATGCTCGGATTGATCGGCAAAGTGGTGATCATCGATGAGGTTCATGCGTACGACGCTTACATGTCGGTCATCTTGCGGCGCGTACTGTCGTGGCTCGGCGCGTTGCAAGTACCGGTGGTCTTGTTGTCGGCGACGCTGCCGCAACGGACACGCCGGGAACTCCTGGCTGCCTATTCAGGTGAAGCTGTCGAGTCAGCAGCGAAGAGGCATTATCCGCAAATCACCCGTGTCCGTCACGGCGCGTCCAGACTACGAGTGATGCCAGCACGATCCGCTGACGTTATCTCTGCACAGTTGAAGTTTCTTGATGAACCGGGTGAGGCCCCTGGCCCCGTTGTCAACGCGATCACGGAGTTGCTAGTCGCTGGCGGCAGCGCCTTGATCATCCGCAACACGGTCGGGCGAGCGCAACGAACCTGGCAGGCGCTGACAGATAAGTTCGGCTCAAGAGCGGTCACCTTGGCCCACTCCCGGTTCACAGTTGCGGATCGTCGGGCTCGTGACGAACTTTTGATCAACGAGTTCGGTCCGAAGCGGAAAGCTCAGCCCAGCGCCCGTGTGGTCGTGGCTACGCAGGTGGCGGAGCAATCCCTGGACGTCGACTTCGATGTCGGCATCAGCGATCTGGCGCCGGTGGACCTGCTGCTGCAACGGCTTGGACGAGTGCATCGTCACCGCAGAAACCACCGGCCTGAGCCTCTGCGAGAACCTCGCCTGCTGGTGGCGGGCTGCGCGTGGGTGCCAGATGGGCCACCGCGGCTGCCGTTCGGCAGCGCGCTGGTCTATGGCGAGCATCTGCTGTGGCGGACGGCGGCGGCGCTGCGCCGCCACGAGCTGGTGAACATCCCCAAGGACATCCCCACCCTGATCGAGAAGGTATATGGAGACAAGCCGATAGGCCCAAGCTCCTGGCAGCGTGACCTCCAGCGTGCCGCCGAGGATCACCAGGACACCTTGGCGTCGATGGAACTCGCGGCACGCCAGATCATCCTGCCGCCTCCCGACTGCGACTCCCTGACCGCTATCGGCAGTATCGGCGATGCCCGGGATGAGGACGATCCGGAGGTTCAGGCCACCGTGCGCCTCGGGGCCCGCGCCATCGAGGTCATCCTGCTGCAGGTACCCGAATCCCAACGGGACGCCAAAGTGCCCGAGCACGCTTTCCCAGTCTCTGCGGCGAGCGAACGGTCGCTCATTCCGCTGCGGCGCCGTCCCACGTCCAAGCAGATCGACACGATCCTGGACCAGGCCATCCGGCTTCCGCAGCAACTGACCGACGCGGCCCTGAACCAGAGTTTCACTCCGGCGGCCTGGCGCACGACGCCTTGGCTGGCGCGGGCACGGGTGCTGCTGCTACCGCCCGGAGAACCGCTCCGCATGGCCGACCGCCAGATCAGCTACAGCCCCGACACTGGATTGGAGGTCACCCGTGCCTGATATCTCGACCGGCACGCCCCCGCGAACATCTTCACTGTTGACGTTCAACCTCGTGGACGATCCGTGGCTCCCGTGCCTGCTGATCGATGGCACTGCCACGTCCCTTTCGCTGAGGCAAGCTCTCCTTCGCGCCCACGAGATCCAGGATCTGGCGCTTGACACCGCTACCCAGTACCCGCCGATCCTGCGGTTGATGCTGGCGGTGATCCACCGCGCCGCCTGGAACGGGCCCCACCCTGGCCCCCGCTCCGCCAAGGAATGGATCCTGCTGTGGGAGCAGGGACATCTGCCCGCAGACCCGATCAGCCGCTACCTCAATGACGTCCGTCACCGGTTCGACCTGTTCCATCCGCAGACGCCCTTCGGGCAGGTCGCCGGACTGCGCAGCAGCAACGACGAAACCAAGACGATCGCGTTGGCCATCCCGTTTCTGGCCGCCGGCAACAACGCACCCATATTCTCCTCGGTCCGCGACCAGGAGCCGCCATCGCTGACTCCGGCCGAGGCTGCACGCTGGCTGCTGCACGCACTCGCATGGGACACCGCTGCCATCAAAACGGCCGCAGCCGGCGACCCCAAGGCCAAGGCGGGCAAGACGACCGGTAACCCGACCGGTCCCCTCGGCCAGCTAGGCGTACTCATACCGACAGGGACGACGCTCTGGCACACCCTGATGTACAACCTGATGATCTTGGGTAATGACAACAGCGGCTCGGGTGACATGCCGTCCTGGGAACGCCCCCCTGCGGATGCGCGCTGGCGAGAGCACATCCCTGCTGGGCTGCTGGAGCTGTACACCTGGCTCGGACGACGCATCCGCCTCGTCGCCGAAACCACTCTCGACGGGCCGCGGGTCCGGCAGCTTGTCCTATGCGCGGGCGATCGGCTCCGCACTGCCGATCTATACCAGACGGAGCCACACACTGCGTGGCGGCGCAGCATCGCGCAAGAAAAGAAACTGGGACGAACGGTGTTCATGCCGATCGTTCATCAGCCGGGGCGGCAGTTGTGGCGCGGGCTGGGCGCGATCCTCGCCCACCAGTCGGTGACCGACACCGCACCTGACGAGCTGAAGCCTCCCGATGTGCTGGTGCAGCTCCGCAGGCTGGCTAGCGGGCCACTGGCCGGAAAGCTTCTGCTGTTGCGCGCAATCGGCATGACCTACGGCAATCAGAACGCGACCATCGAGGAGACCTATGTCGATGACCTCCCGGTGCCAGTCGCGGTCCTGGGCTTGAACGACCTTCGCTGGGAGAAAGCGGCGCTAGACGGGGTGCGTGATGCCGAGTGCGCCGCTCGCCATCTCGGCACCTTGGCGGCCAACCTCGCCAAGGCCGCAGGGTGCAAGGACGACCGGTTGCTGAACGGTCGCAGAGACAACGCGCGAATGAGTCTGTACGCGACACTGGATCAACGATTTCGCCGTTGGATCGCCACTCTCGACGGCGGCGGCTTGCCCCAGGAGGCCGTCTATCAATGGCGGTCCACGGTCCGGCTCAGGACCCACCAAATCGCCGACGAACTGCTTTGGCGAGTGCCTCCGACGGCGATCCGGGGGCGTCTGGTCAACCTGGCCCGTGACCGCACCGAGTGGCTCGACGCGGCATTGGCCGAGAGCCGCTTTCGCAGGGCACTAAACACCGATCTCCCCCAGCCACCTCAGGAGGCCGACTCGTGACATCGCCCACCTCAGCCCCACGACCTCGCTGGCAGGACGAACTGGCGGCCGTTCTGGAGAACTTCGTGGTCCACCGGAACCATGTCGTCGACTTCGACCGGGCCGGGCTGGCGGCCTGCCGGCGAGGGCTGAGCAAGAAGCCGATGGACGTCCCCGCCATGTTCCAGTACATCGCTCCGGTGAGCCTGGCGGTTCCCCCGCACTGGGGCCCACAGGCGCAGGAACATGTGGAGGCCGCTGTCCACTACACGCTGGCCCTGTACGCCTTCCACCAGCAGTCACAAGACCAACGGATGCACCACGCCTCCGGCAACCGACGCGGAACCAGCGTCGGCAGGGCCGCTGGGCGCCTGCACCAAGCACTCAAAAGCACCTCCCCCGAGGGAGTGGATCGCCGGTTCCTGGCAGCCGCGACCGCCGACAGCGTCGAAGAAGTGGTCGGCCACCTGCGTGCTCTAGTCCCCCAACTCCGTCAGCACGCCATCCCCTTGGACTACCTCGCGCTCGCCGCCGACCTGGAGAGCTGGCCCGATCCGGAACGCCGCGCACGCATTCGCCGCCGCTGGGGCTTGGACTACCGGTGGGTTCCCAGCATCAAAGAAGACCAAGACGACACCGCAGCAACCGACAGATAGGGGCTTGATCAATGACCTTCCTCGACGTCCACGTCCTGCAGTCCGTACCGCCCTCCAACCTGAACAGAGACGAGTCCGGAAGCCCCAAGACCGCGACCTACGGGGGTGTACTGCGGGCCCGAGTATCCTCCCAGGCCTGGAAACGCGCCGTTCGCGACGCCTTCCTCAACGACCCCGACCGGGCCAAGGACGGTGGCCTGCGCACCCGGCAACTCCCCCGCGTCATCGGCGACGCTGTAACCGCTCGCCGCCCGGCGCTAGGCGCGGTTTCCGACACCATCGGCGCCGCTGCCACACTCGCGCTGTTCAAGAAGGTGAAACTCGCCAAGAACAAGCCGACCACCGAATACCTGCTCTTCCTCGGCCACGACCAGGTCGAACGCGTCGCCGACACGCTGGTCGCCGCCAACTTGGAAGAGGTCGCCGACGACATCGACCTGATGCGCGAACGCATCACCGGTCTCAACCTCCACGAACTCGGTATCACCGGGCACGCCGGCGCCGTCGCGCTCTTCGGCAGGATGATCGCCGATGCGCCCGAGTTGAACGTCGATGCCGCCTGCCAGGTCGCCCACGCCATCTCCACCCACAAGGTCGTCGGCGACCAGTTCGACTACTTCACCGCCGTCGACGATGAATCCCGCCGCCAAGACGAAACCGGCGCGGGAATGATCGGCACCATCGAGTTCAACTCCGCCACCTTGTACCGGTTCGCCACCGTCTCCATGCGAGACCTGATCGCCAACCTCGACGGCGAGGCAGACCGCGCTCTGGACCTCGCCGTGGCATTTACCGAAACCTTCGCCACTGCCATGCCCACCGGCAAACAGAACACCTTCGCCGCCCACACCCGCCCCGACCTGATCATGCTCAGCATCCGCTCTGACCAACCGGTCAGCCTCGTCGGCGCTTTCGAAGAACCGGTACGCGCCCCCGAGGGCGGGATCGTGCCCGCCTCCGTCGCGCAACTGGTCACCTACCACGGTCAGCAGGACCAGATGTACGGCACCAACCCCCTCGCCAGCGCCCTGGTGTACGCCCCCTGGCTCGGGGAGCGGGTCCGCGACGAGAAGCAGATCGAGCTGCCACCCGCCCAGCCCCTCAAGAAGGCACTGGACAACGTCCGCGCCCAGCTCGCCGAACGGATCACAGCATGAAAGTGCTGCTTCTACGGCTGGCAGGCCCCCTGCAGTCCTGGGGCATCGCCAGCCGGCACAACACTCGCAGCACCCGCACCGCCCCCACCAAGTCAGGAGTGGTCGGCCTGCTGGCGTCTGCTCTTGGCCGCCCCCGCGGGGCCGACCTGTCCGACCTCGCGGCACTCGACTTCGGCGTCCGCATCGACCAACCGGGACAACTTCTCGTCGACTACCACACCGTCACCGCCGCCTCTCGCAGCGCGGACCCGGCGCTGCAGCGGATGCCGACCGCCGCAGGCTCCACCCTCCGTCCCCACGAATCAACCAAGGTCACCCGCCGCCACTACATCGCCGACGCCGTCTTCGTAGCCGCCCTACAAGGCCCGCTCACCGGGCAACTGGCCGAGGCGCTGAAGACGCCCCGCCATCCTCTCTACCTCGGACGACGCTCCTGCCCACCCTCCCGCCCGATCTTGATCGGCCACACCGACCGCTATCCAACGGTCGCGGCGGCCCTCGCCCAGCTCGAATGGCAGGCAGGCCCAGCCGAACGGCGCCGCCACCGCAACGAAACCCACGTCACCTGCGAAATCATCATCGACAACCGGCACGGCGACGACTTCTTGACCGACATACCGCTCCCCTCCCCTCCCTTCCAGCGCCGCTTCGGCAAACGCAACGCCGAACACCGGCGAGACCCCATACCCGTGCACCCTCCCACCACCCCTCACGACCCCATGGACCTGCTGGGATGAGCGCCCCATGTATCTGACGCGTGCCTTCCTCAACCCCCGCCGAGCCGGCGCGATCCACCTGCTGGGCAGCCCTCAACGCATGCACGCGGCCGTAATGGCGGGCTTCCCACCCATCCTCGCCCCCGACGACCGCGTTCTATGGCGTCTGGACGCCGAATCCAGCCACAGGGTCTCCCTCTACATCGTCTCCGCTCACCGTCCCGACCTCACACACCTGGTTGAACAGGCCGGATGGCCCCGCTCCGACGTCCCGTCCTGGGCAACGAAGTCCTACGAGCCGCTCCTTCGGCAACTGAAAGCCGGGCAACAGTACGCGTTCCGCCTCACCGCGAATCCCACCTACGTCGAGGCTCGGCGTGGCCAACGCGGAATCCGTCGACCCCATGTCACGGCCGAACAGCAGACCTCGTGGCTCCTCGAGCAATCCACCAAGAAAGGGTTCAATATCCTACCTGCCGCCAATCCACATCCACTTCCCACCGAACAGGCCCATAACCTCCGCCTAGTGGATCGCCACCGGATCAGGTTCGCCAGGGAACGCGGAGAGAACGTAGCCCTCCACCGAGTTACATTCCACGGCTTGCTAGAAGTAGCCGACGAGTCTGCCCTACGAGCAACCCTCACGTACGGCATTGGCCGCGCCCGCGCCTACGGCTGTGGCCTACTCACCCTCGCCCGCCCTGCCACTGCCCATGGCTAAAGCCAAAGTTCTAGCCTTTGAAGTTCCCACTCGCTTCCGACTGACGACCGCATCGCCAGATTGGGGAGTGTCTAATTAACGGCGGATCTGATGATCAAGGAGATGCGTCTGATGACGGAGACCGCCGTGGAGAACGAGCAGGCCGAGCAGGTTCAGGCGCCGTCGAGTGCGGTGTCGGACGAGCAGCTCGTTGCGATGCTGGTTGACCGGGCACGGAACGAGGGGCTGCAGCTGACCGGCGAGGGCGGGCTGTTGCAGCGGCTGACCAAGCGGGTGCTGGAGTCCGCCCTGGAGGGCGAGATCACCGACCACGTCGGCTATGAGAAGCACGATCCGGCCGGGAAGAACAACGGCAACAGCCGCAACGGTACCCGGGCCAAGACCGTGCTGACCGACGTCGGACCCGTCGAGGTGAGGGTGCCCCGCGACACCGCCGGCACCTTCGAGCCGCAGCTGGTCAAGAAGCGGCAACGCCGTCTGACCGGCGTCGATGAGATGGTGCTGTCGCTGTCGGCGAAGGGCCTGACCCACGGGGAGATCTCCGCGCATCTGGCCGAGATCTACGGGGCGGAGGTGTCCAAGCAGACCATCTCCACCATCAACGACAAGGTCATGGACGGCATGGCTGAATGGCAGAACCGTCCGCTCGACCGCGGGCGGTTTCCAGCGATGGTTGCGAACTAGCTGGTCAGAGTTGGTGTGAGCCATTTTCTCATGGCCTCGGTTGGGGTCTTGTCGCCGAGGACGAGCCGGGGCCGATGGTTGAGCTGGCGGGCGACTTCGGCGAGGTCTTGTGCGGTGTGTCGCGACAGGTCGCTGCCCTTGGGGAAGTACTGGCGGAGTAGCCCGTTGGTGTTTTCGTTGGTGCCGCGCTGCCAGGGCGAGTGCGGGTCGCAGAAGTAGATGTCGAAGCCGGTGAGCGCGGCGATGTCCTCGTGCAGGGTCATCTCCCGGCCCTGGTCCCAGGTGAGGGTGAGACGTAGCTCGGTCGGGATGTCGGCGGTCTGCAGGATCAGCCCGTTGCGGACCTGGGGTGCCTTCCACCCGCTGGGCAGGTGGATCAGCCGGGTGTAGCGGGTGACCCGCTCGACCAGGGTGCCGATGGCCGATCCCTGCCCGCGCCCGATGATCAGGTCGCCCTCCCAGTGCCCGACGGTACGGCGCTCGTTGACCTCCAGCGGCCGTTGCGTGATCAGCTTCATGTTCTTGATCTTGCTGGGGTTCGGGACACCGCGGCGTTGCCGTCTGCGCCGCACGCGACCGGTGCGCAGTTTGCCGGCCCGGCGGCCGAGCAGGCCGGCGAACAAGGCGCGGTAGATGCTCTCCGGGCACGTCCGCATCGCCGGGTTGTCAGGGTAGACGCGGGACAGGAATCGGGCGACCTGCTGCGGCGACCATTTGTCCTCGAGCTTGCGGCGGACGAGGGCCCGCAGCGGCTGGTTGGCCTCGATCTTGGTGGCCTTGGGACGTCGACGGCGCAGCAACGCCTGGTTGTGCGCCCAGAACGGTTCGTAGCCGCCGTCGGGCTTGCTGCCCCGCTTGATCTCGCGGTAGACGGTCTGGAAGCTTTTGCCGATGGATGCGGCTATCTCCTTGACGCCGCGTCGGGCGTGCAACCCGTCGGCGATGGTGATCCGGTCGTCCTGGGTCAGGAAGCGCGACGAGACCGGCGGGTCAGCGACGATCATGCTGCCAGCGTCGATGAACCAGTTCGAGCCGCAGCTGGCCGACACGCCGATCACTCGCGCGGCCGCCGCCCCCTTGTACCCCTCCCTCAACAGCTCGAAGTATCGCTTCTTCACCGAAAGCGGCATCTTGTTAGGAGCCCACCGAGGCACCGAACATCCCTCCATCAGGAACGTTCGCAACCATCGATAGAACTCAAGGCGTCTATCCCGTCCTGTTCGTCGATGCCATCAACGTCAAGATCAGGGACGGGCATGTCGCGAACCGTCCGGTCTATGTCGTGATGGCGGTGACCGTGGAGGGGACCCGCGACATCCTCGGCATCTGGGCAGGCGACGGCGGCGAGGGCGCGAAGTACTGGCTGCACGTGTTCACCGAATTGAATAACCGCGGCCTGGACGACGTGCTCATGCTGGTCTGTGACGGGCTCAAGGGCCTTCCCGAGGCCGTGGAGACCATCTGGCCTCGCACGATTGTCCAGACCTGCGTAGTTCACCTGCTGCGGAACTCGTTCCGTTACGCGGCCCGGCAGGACGGACAAGGTCGCCAAGGCCCTCAAGCCCGTCTACACCGCACCCAGCGAGGATGCGGCGACGGAGCGGTTCTTGGAGTTCCAGGAGTCCTGGAGCGTCAAGTATCCGGCAATTGTGAAGCTGTGGTCGGACGCCTGGGCCGAGTTCGTGCCCTTCCTCTCTTTCGACGTCGAGATACGCAAGGTCATCTGCAGCACGAACGCGATCGAGAGCGTCAACGCCCGCATCCGCAAGGCCGTCCGCGCCCGCGGGCACTTCCCCAACGAGGCCGCCGCCCTCAAGTGCATCTACATGGCGCTGATGAGCCTGGACCCGACAGGGAAGGGCCGCAAGAGGTGGACCATGCGCTGGAAGGCACCCTTGAACGCCTTCCAAATCGCCTTCGAGGGCCGCCTGACCCCGAGCAACAACTGACCAACACAACCAAGATCAGCCGTTAGATTGACACACCCCCAGATTGGTTCCGCACGCGAGCGGGATGGTTCGAAGATCGACTTTGCATGGCTGCCGTTCTTGCGTCGGCCCCACACATGCTGGGTGGTTCACTGGTGTCATGGCAGGGGGACGGCGGCCGTGTCAGGTGTCGAGGGTCTCGGTGGTGTCGGCCCCGCGCCTGCGGGGATGGTTCCAAGGCCCAGGGCAGCGTGCATGACCTTGGGTAGTCGGCCCCGCCCTGGCGGGGATGGTTCCTCCAAGTACCACAGCGCGGAGGTCCAGGCCTGGTCGGCCCCGCGCCTGCGGGGGTGATTCCCCTGACCACGGTGACCGCCCCGCCGCGCATGCGTCGGCCCCGCCTGCGGGGATGGTTCCAGCTCGGGGTGATCGGTGGTGCGGCCGTCCTGGTCGGCCCCGCGCCTGCGGGGATGATTCGTCGTCGTGGACCGGGTGGCGCGATCAACGTCGGCCCCGGGCCTGCGGGGATGTTTCGAGCATCGGGGTAACCCCGGGCGGAATCGTCAAGTCGGCCCCGCGCCTACGGGGATGGTTCCTTGTGGCCCCTCACCCACTTCTGCCGCCACGCGTCGGCCCGGCGCCTGCGGGGATGGTTCGCTCGGACAGATCTTCGGTCCGACCCTGCTCAAGTCGGCCCCGCGCCCGCCGGGATAGTTCCCGGGAGAGGGCCTTGATGAGGGTGGCCCAGTCGTCGGCCCCGCGCCCGCGGGGTCGGTTCTCGCGATGACGTGGGGCCGAGGCGTCCGTAGGGGTCGGCCCCGCGACCGCGGAAATGGTTCCCCTTCGGAGACGCTCCGTCCGCCCCAGATTAGGTCGGCCTCGCGCCTGCAGGGATGGTCCGTTCAAGTGCTGGGAGACCAACGCCCACACCCTGTCAGCCCCGCGCTGCGGGGATGGTCCCGGCATCGACCCGGGGCACGTGGGCATCGCCGGGGCGCCCCCGCGCCTGCGGAGATGGTCCGCCGGTGCGCAGCAGGCCCAGGACGACGAGGGCGTTGGCCCTACCCCTGGGGTGTTGTGTTCATCGAGACGGGGGCGGCCCCGCGCGTGCGGGGATGGTCCGCTTGGCGACCGCTCGTGTCCCCGGGCCCGCATTGTCGTCGGTCCCGCACGCGCGGGGATGGTTCACTCACCTCCTTGGCGCGTGAGTACGGACCATGGATCGGCCCCGCGCCTGCGGGGATAGTTCCCCGTCGGCGAGCCTCGGGGTCGCCGTCGGCCCCGCACCCGCGGGGATGGTTCCGGGCGGACCTGGATCTCTCCGGTCTCCTCGTCGTCAGCCCCGCACGCGCGGGGATGGTTCCGCTCAACGGGTTCCCCGCGACCATCCGTGGAGTCGGCCCCGCACGCGCGGGGATGGTCCCCTCTCCACCTACGCCACCAACCACAACTGGTGGTCGGCCCCGCGCCCGCGGGGATGGTCCGCGCGACACCCTGCTCGGCTGGGACGTCAGCTTGTCGGCCCCGCGCCCTCGGGGATGGTCCCTACGTCCGGCAGGGCAACGAGCTGTACCGGTGGTCGGCCCCGCGCCCGTGGGGATGGTCCCCTGTCCGCCGGGGATCAGCGGGTCCAGGTGCAGTCGGCCCCGCGCCGGCGGGGATGGTCCGGGTCAGGACCTGACGGACCCCGTGGTGAACGCGTCGGCCCCCCGCCCGCGGGGATGGTCCTGGGTCGCGGTAGTCGACGATGTCCAGGCCGCCGTCGGCCCCGCGCTCGCGGGGATGGTCCCCTCCGGGACGAGATCGGAGATGACCAGTGACAGTCGGCCCCGCGCCTGCGGGGATGGTCCGCAGGCAGCCGCGGACCTCGCCGTGAAGCAGGCGTCGGCTCCGCTCCTGCGGGGATGGTCCTGTCATACACGCGCGGTCGTGCCTTCTTCCTTGGTCGGCCCCGCGCCTGCGGGGATAGTCCGCACCTCGGGATCACGCTCCCGCGAACCTCGTTGTCGGCTCCGCGCCTGCGGGGATGGTCCCGGGTCTTCTAGGAGCCTGAGAGGCTCGCTCACGTCGGACCCGCGCCTGCGGGGATGGTCCGGCCCCGCTCTCACCGTCACCAGCGGACCTGACGTCGGACCCGCCTGCGGGGATGGTCCGAGCCAGTGCAGGAACCACATCGGCGCCCAGCAGTCGGCCCCGCGCCCGCGGGGATGGTTCGAGGAAGAACATCTCGACGGGGCGGAGAAGCATGTCGGCCCCGCGCCTGCGGGGATGGTTCCCGCGAGACCGGAGCGCTGGAGTATGCGAACGGGTCGGCCCCGGACCGGCGGGGATGATTCGGTGACGGTGGTGGTGGTCGACCAGCCGATGGAGTCGCCCCCGCATCCGCGGGGATGGTTCTCCGGCCTCGATCATCCGGGGGCACATGAGTTTGTCGGCCCCGCGCCCGCGGGGATGGTTCCCGGGCCTGCACGCTCGAGATGTTCGTGACGCAGTCGGCCCTCGCGCCTGCGGGGATGGTCCGCGCTTCGCTCTGTTCAACGTCGGCCGGTACGGGTGGGCCCCGCGCCTGCGGGGATGGTTCGGACTTCACGCTTGCTTGTGAGCGCATGGAGGCGTCAGCCCCGCGCCTGCGGGGTGGTTCCGGCACCTGGCAGTCGCGCTTAACGATGCCGTTGTCGGCTCAGCGCTTGCGGAGCTGGTTCGCCGTCGTGAGCCTCTCCGTGAGGGGCCCCGGCGTCGACCCCGCGCCTGCGGAGATGGTTCCGTCACGGCGGTCAGCTGCCCGTACCGGAACTGGTCGGCCCCGTGCCGCGGCATGGTTCGCGGGCCGACGCCAAGCTGCTGATGCAGGCGATGTCGGCCCCGCGCCCGCGGGGATGGTCCATGAACGCACCCACGATGGTCGCCGCCGCCCTGGTCGGCCCCGCGCCCGCGAGGATGGTCCGAGAAGACGGTCCACAACGGCGACCCCGTGGCGGTCTGCCCCGCGCCTGCGGGGATGGTCCCCCGAGAGCGGCATTACACGGCTTGCACAGCAAGTCGGCCCCGCTCCTGCGGGGATGGTCCGCGCGACGATGTCGTCTCGCTGCTCGATCCACTGTCGGCCCCGCTCCTGCGGGGATGGTCCGCAGCAGCGGAACTTCCATTCACCACACCGCTTGTCGGCCCCGCTCCTGCAGGGGTGGTTCGAGATGACGGCCCTGTTCGAGCCGGTCCCCGGGGTCGGCCCCGCGCCTGCGGGGATGGCCCTCTCCGATGGCCTTTACCGAGACCGGCCCTTTCGTCGGCCCCGCGCCTGCGGGGATGGTCCCTTCCAGGTGAGAGCCTGGAGAGCCTGCACCCGGTCGGCCCCGCACCTGCGGGGATCGCCCCCCGTCCTCGTCGCGGGGCAGGTGGTCGTACTCGTCGGCCCCGCACCTGCGGGGATGGTCCTCACCGCCGAAGCCGCCACCGAGCTCCTCCTCGTCGGCCCCGCGCCTGGGGGAATTGTCCCGGCATGCACGTCCTGCGGCATACGTTCGCGACGTCGGTCCCCGCGCCTGCGGGGATGGTTCACGCATGGCCTTCGGCAGATCGTACGGCCATCGGCCGGCCCCGCACCTGCAGGGATGGTCCGCGATCAAGCGGCGGACGGTAGTGCGGGAGGTCGGGCCCCGTGCCTGCAGGGATGGTCCCCAGTCAGCCTGCGCATTGAAGCCCTGCGCATTATCGGCCCCGCACCTGCGGGGATGGTCCGTGGGTCACCAACGGTGCCCTTGGCCTGCTGGAGTCGGCCCCGCCCCCGCGGGGATGGTTCGGCGACTCTTGACCAGGGGTACGCCAACCGGAAGTCGGCCCCGCACGCGCGGGGGTGGTTCACGACGTCCCGCCACGTGATGCGGCGTGGCCAGGTCGGCCCCGCACGCGCGGGGATGGTTCTGACGGCCAGTGCAACCTGTGCGAGCTTTCCTGGTCGGCCCCGCGCCTGCGGGGATGGTTCGGTGATGGACGAGGACGTCGGCCCCGTGACCGTGTCGGCTCCGCGCCTGCGGGGATGGTCCCGGTGGTGGGTGGGGATTTGTGGGACGGTGCTGGTCGGCCCCGCACACGCGGGGATGGTTCCGCGTCTACTTCCCCGTTGGCGCGCAGCGTGACGTCGGCCCCGCGCACGCGGGGATGGTTCCCACACCAGGTAGTCGTCGGGGTTCGCCTCGCCGTCGTCCCCGCACGCGCAGGGATGGTTCCGTCGTGAGGGCCCCGGGCAAGGGTTCTCTCGGTCGGCCCCGCACGCGCGGGGATGATTCCCTCCAGTCGGTGTCGTCGCTGGCGACCTCGCTCTTGACCCCGCCCGCGGGGATGGTTCTCTCGTCGTACATCGGCCTCGCACTTCCTGGCGTCGGCCCCGCGCCCGCAGGGATGGCTCCGGGTCCTCGCGGCGGCGTGCACAGTCCCTCAAGTCGGCCCCCGCACGCGCGGGGATGGTTCCGATCCCGCGATCAGCGTGCTGTGCTGAAGCAGCTCGGCCCCGCACATGCGGGGATGGTTCCTTGTCGGGGAGCGTGGTCACCCCGTACGGGTGGTCGACCCCGCACGGGCGGGGATGGTCCGTCGACGAGCGCGGGGCGGTTGGGAACGAGCTGGTCGGCCGCGGCCCGCGGGGATGGTCCCCCCATGGGCGTGGTGCCGATGGGGGAGGTGCCGTCGGCCCCGCGCCTGCGGGGATGGTCCCTCCTCACCCGCGCCATGGACCTGGACGACAAGGTCGGCCCCGCGCTTGCGGGGATGGTCCGGCCGAGGAGCACATCGCACTCACGTGGCTCCGGTCGGCCCCCTGCGGGGATGGTCCTCCGCCAACTCAGAATCCGACGCGACGCCCGCCGTCGGCCCCGCGTCTGCGGGGATGGTTCGTCGCCGCCGACCTTGAGCTCGGGGGTGTCCCAGTCGGCCCCGCGCCTGCGGGGATGGTTCGGCTTACACCGACGCCAAGTTCGCCTCTGTGACGGCGGCCCCGCGCCCGCGGGGATGCTCCTTCGGTGGTGACGCGGTCGGCCACTGTTTTCTCGTCGGCCCCGCGCCTGCGGGGATGGTTCGTCACGTGGGCGCGGATCGCCCTATGAGCTGCAGTCGGCCCCGCGCCCGCGGGGATGGTTCCCGGATCGCCGACGCCGCCCGCACGGCGGCCGCGTCGGCCCCGCGCCTGCGGGATGGTCCCGGCGACAGGGACGGCTTGCGTTCGACCTGGCGGTCGGCCCCGCGCCTGCGGGAATGGCCCGCGACAGCTCGACGACAGCGGAGCGGCTCGCCGGTCGGGCCCCGAGCCTGCGGCGATCGTTGGTCCGCGATCGGCTCACAAATTGCGAATCCGGGAAAGTCGGCCCCGCGCCTGCGGGGATGGTTCTCTGTTCGGTGACATCCTCGACCGGCAGATCCTCTCGGCCCCGCGCCTGCGGGGATGGTCCGACGCGGGGGTCGCCGGGCTCCAGCGGGTCGATGTCGGCCCGCGCCCGCGGGGATGGTCCCTGCCTCCACGTCGTCAACTTCGCTGAGCATCAGTCGGCCCCCCGCGGAGATGGTCCCGCGCCGGAGTCGAGGAGGACGTGCCCGGACGCGTCGGCCCCGCGCCCGCGGGGATGGTTCGGAGCGCGTCGACCAGCTCGCGCCGCTGCCGACGTCGGCCCCGCGCCTGCAGGGATGGGTCCGCGCGGCCGGACGGCGCGTCCGCGGCCGGCTCGACGGCGCCGCGCCTGCGGGCGTGGTTCGACCTCGTGGCGCGGCACAGCGTGACCTAGCAGGTCGGCCCCGCGCACGCGGGGATGGTTCGAAGATCGAGCACGGCGGCACCGCCCGCATGGAGTCGGCCCCGCACGCGCGGGGATGGTTCGCCGCCACCGCGTAGCAGCGCCGGGAACCCCAGGTCGGCCTCGCACGCGCGGGGATGGCCCCCATGCCGGTTGTCTGAACCTCATACTTGCCACGTCGGCCCCGCGCCCGCGAGGACGGTTCGCGTGAGGCGAATCGGAAGCAAGGCCAGGCGCAGTCGGCCCTGCCCGGGCGGGGATGGTTCCTCTCACACGGCGGCACCTCGACCGCCACCAGAGTAGGCCCCGCGCCTGTGGGGATGGTTCACGCGCTTCGAACGGTCGGCGTGACCGTGCGAATCGGCCCCGGGCTTGTGGGCATGGCTCTTTCGCCGGGGCGACCGCCACGATGCCGCCCGGGTCGGCCTCGCGCTTGCGGGGATAGTTCTTCGTCGACGGCGCCGTCGTCAGCGCTCTCAGCGGCGGCCCCGCACCTGCAGGGATGGTTCCTTCATCGCCATGTCGATAAGTTGGTCGCGCTGGTCGGCCCCGCTCCTGCGGGGATGGTCCCGCGGAGCGCGCGTTCCGCTCCAGCGAGAGCACGTCGACCCCGCACCTGCAGGGATGGTCCTCTCCAGGTCAGCCGGGCGGCCCGCCTCGAGGCGTCGGCCCCGCCCCTGCGGGGATGGTCCCTTCGCCGCCGGCGGGCAGTCGGGGCAGGGCAAGTCAGCCCCGCACACGCAGGGATGGTTGGATGTCGGCGAGCAGCTGTCGCAAGTAGGCGTCGTCGGCCCCGCACCCGCGGGATGGTTCGGACTACCGGCTCACGGTCGACCGTGGTGGCCTGTCGGCCCCGCATGCGCGGGGATGGTTCGCGATGATCGAGGAGGCGAGCGGCCGCGGGATGTCGGCCTCGCGCCCGCGTGGGTGGTCCCCGCAGGCCCTGGACGAGCTCTTTCCCGTGTTCGTCGGCCCCGCGCCTGCGGGGACGGTTCGAGCCGACCGCTGGGCATTCGCCAGAGCGCCAGGTCGGCCCCCGTCTACGGGGATGGTCCGAACATCGCGGCCTACTCCAAGGGCAGCCAGCAGTCGGCCCCGCGTCTGCGGGGATGGTTCCCGCGAGACCGGAGCGCTGGAGTATGCCAACGGGTCGGCCCCGGACCGGCGGGGATGGTTCGGGCATTGGGGATGGTTCGCTGCTGGGCGGCGACCAGCTCGCCGGCGTCATGCCGGCCCCGCGCCTGCGGGGATGGTTCGTCGAGGTGTGGCCGCATTTTTGGAATGCGGGCGTCGGCCCCGCGCCTGCGGGGACGGTTCCGAGGACGGGTCGCTTCTGGCCCGGTGGCTCGGGTCGGCCCCGCGCCTGCGGGGATGGTTCGGTGTACGAGCAGACCGCCACAGCCAAGATCACGTCGACCCCGCGCCTGCGGGGATAGTTCTGGCGGGTTGGCTGGTCGCCGGCCGCCTCGACTGTCGGCCCCGCGCCTGCGGCGATGGTTCGTTCGAGTCCCGCTCGCCCCATTGGTACCGATCGTCGGCCCGCGCCTGCGCGATGGTTCCCCCTTCGGCCACTCGTACAGGTGCCTGAGGTCGTCGGCCCCGCGCCTGCGGGGATGGTCCCTCCGGCGTCCACGTCTTCCCCCCGGGGCGGGTCGGCCCCGCGCCCGCGGGGATGCTTCGAAGGGCAAGGCCCCGAAGCTCGGCTCCGGGAAGTCGGCCCCGCGCCCGCGGGGATGGTTCTTCGGATCCCGGCAATATGTCGGCCCCGCGCCCGCAAGGATGGTTCCGCGCTGAGAGCGCGCGTGCGGGCCGGAGACGGGTCGGCCCCGCGCCCGCGGGGATAGTTCCCCAGCAGGCAGCCCGACCCCGGCGGTGTCGCCGTCGGCCCCCGCCTGCGGGGATGGTTCGCTCGCCGACAGGTCCGGGACGGAGCGCACGTCGTCGGCCCCGCGCCCGCGGGGATGGTTCTCGAGAGAGGGGGGCCGCCCGGGCCGTCTATCCGATGGTCGGCCCCGCCCGCGGGGATGGTTCCACCCTGTACTCGTCGTCGATCTGCGGGAACGAGTCGGCCCCGCGCCCGCGGGGATGGTTCCCTGGTGCTGCTGCTCGCGGAGGCGTTCTACGGGTCGGCCCCGCGCCCGCGGGGATGGTTCGGCTTCTGACACGACGTCCTCTAGCGCTTTGCCGTCGGCCCGCACACGCTGGGATGGTTCCTGGTGGGACCGGAGGCCCAGGACCTGGAGGGGGCGGCCCTGCACCTGCGGGGATGGTTCCTGTCTCGTGCCCGCCTGCGAGGGCGGCGACCAGTCGGCCCTGCGCCTGCGGGGATGAGTCTGACCATCTGCACGGGCTCGGCCTGGACGACACGTCGGCCCCGCGCATGCGGGGATGGTTCGGTGGTGCCGGGTGTGTGCCCGCTCCCGAAGACGTCGGCCCCGCGCCTGCAGAGATGGTCCGCCGGTGCGCAGCAGACGCAGGACGACGAGGGCGTTGGCCCCACCCCTGGGGATGGTCCCTTCGAGGACGGCGTTGTGTTCATCGAGACGGGGCGGCACCGCGCCCGCGGGGATGGTCCCGGGGGCATGCCTGGCGCTCCCCGTCCGCTCAGGTTGGCCCGCACCTGCGGGGATGGTTTCGATGTCGGCGTGCCCGGCGGCGGGCTCGTACGGTCGGCCCCGCGCATGCGGGGATGGTTCCATCGTCGCCCGGACGCCGCGCGCGTACATGTCGTCGACCCCGCGCCTGCGGGGATGGTTCGTCGGCCAGGTTGAGGGTGACCGAGTAGGTCTTGTCGGCCCCGCCCCTGCGAGGATGGTTCTGCCAGTGCGAGTTCGGTGGCGAAGCCGTCCCAGGCCCCTTCGCTCGGATCATGTGGACGGTGCGGGGTCGGTCCCGCGCCTGCGGGAATGGTTCGTCTCGTGCCGCTGTCGTGGCTTTGCACAAGAAGCTGGCCCCACGCCCGCGGGATGGTTCCCACTCGCCGTAGTGGTAGCCCGGCCCGAGGACGTCGGCCTCGCACTGGCGGGGATGGTCCCCGTTCCGCGGCGCGCTCCGCTTTCCGCTGATACGTCGGCCCCGCGCCTACGGGGATGGTCCAGGCTGGTGGGACCAGCACGGCCGGACCACCTTGTCGGCCCCGCGCCCGCGGGGATGGTCCCGGGGTGGATCCCGGCCACGTCGGCATCGCGGGGTCGGCCCCGCGCCTGCGGGGATGGTCCGGCCGTGCTCGGCTGGGCGACGAGCCTGGTGAAGTCGGGCCCACGCCTGCGGGGATGGTCCCCAGTCAGCGAGAGCCTGCGTGTTCGGGTCTTGGTCGGCCCCGCGCCTGCGGGGATGGACCGGCGAAGGAGTCGGTGGGGCTGGGCGGCAGCAATTCGACCCCGCGCCTGCGGGGATGGTCCGCTCACCGCCGCCGAGGACGGCGTCTTGCATGCGTCGGCCCCGCGCCTGCAGGGATGGTTCGCTCGCCCGCGACACCGACAACGGCCCGTTAGGAGTTGGCCCACACCTGCGGGGATGGTTCCTTCGTCGTCGGCGGGCAGATGGGGCAGGGCAAGACAGCCCCGCGCACGCGGGGATGGTTCCGAGGTCTTCGCGAGCATGCCCGCGATGCGGTAGCCCGCCACGCACACGCGGGGATGGTTCCTCTCACACGGCGGCACCTCGACCGCTACCAGAGTCGACCCCGCGCCTGTGAGGATGGTCCCGGACGTGCTGGCGGAACTGCGGACGCTGCGCGTCGGCCCCGCGCCTGCAGGGATAGTTCGTGACAGCGCCCTCGCCGCGGTGAACCGAAGCGGTCGGCCCCGCACCCGCGGGGATGGTTCGGTCTTGACGGACAGGTCAACGCCGTAGCTGGTGTCGGCCCCGCACTCGCGGGGATGGTTCGCTGGTTTCGTCCTCGTTGGGGGCCTCGATGAGGTCGGCCCCGCGCACGCGGGGATGGTTCCACCTACAACCAGGTGCCGAGCGTGCAGGGCTCGTCGGCCCCGCGCACGCGGGAATGGTTCCGCGACGGCGTAAAGCTGCTCGGTGAACGTGCTGTCGGCCCCGCGCCGGCGGGGATGGTTCGCTCCCAGGTATAGGAGCTTCGTCCCCTATGGGATTGGCCCCGCGCATGCGGGGATGGTTCGGTTGTGCCGGGTGTGTGCCCGCTCCCGAAGACGTCGGCCCCGCGCCTGCAGAGATGGTCCGCCGGTGCGCAGCAGACGCAGGACGACGAGGGCGTTGGCCCCACCCCTGGGGATGGTCCCTTCGAGGACGGCGTTGTGTTCATCGAGACGGGGCGGCACCGCGCCCGCGGGGATGGTCCCGGGGGCATGCCTGGCGCTCCCCGTCCGCTCAGGTTGGCCCGCACCTGCGGGGATGGTTCGCCGACCTGATGGAGATCACGTGACCGCCCGCAGTCGGCCCCGCGCCTGCGGGGATGGTTCGGCCGCCGCCGCGCACGTCTCGCCCGCGAAACCGTCGGCCCCGCGCCTGCGAGGATGGTTCCGAGGAGGGCCCGGACATCTCTGAAGCCGTTCCGTCGGCCCCGCGCCTGCGGGGATGGTCCGTCGCTGTGGTCTAGGTGAGAGTCGCTCCAGCCGTCGGCCCCGCGCCTGCGGGGATGGTCCGCGCCGGATGCGCCAGGCCCGCGACGCCGGGCAGTCGGCCCCGCGCCTGCGGGGATGGTCCCATGTCGTGCGCCGCACTGCCGACGTCCGCGCGGTCGGCCCCGCGCCTGCGGGGATGGTCCCTACCAGGATCCGGCCGCAGAGCTGGTGATCCCGTCGGCCCCGCGCCTGCGGGGATGGTCCCGGCTGCCACGCGGCCGCCGGCGCGCACGGCATGTCGGCCCCGCGCCTGCGGGGATGGTCCCACGGCAGACCTCGGCGCGTTGGACTCCGGCGCGTCGGCCCCGCGCCTGCGGGGATGGTCCCCGCGCGTTCGCTACCGAGGTCGTGTCCCTGCTGTCGGCCCCGCGCCTGCGGGGATGGTCCTCCAGCGGTGCCCGCGCGGGTCGGTGACGGACAGTCGGCCCCGCGCCTGCGGGGATGGTCCCCCGAAGGTGCGCGCCGGCTGGGTGCTGACGGAGTCGGCCCCGCGCCTGCGGGGATGGTCCGCGCGAGTATGACCCGATTATGGCTCACCAGTCGTCGGCCCCGCGCCTGCGGGGATGGTCCCCAAGTCACCCTGGCACGACGGCCCCCGGCTCAGTCGGCCCCGCGCCTGCGGGGATGGTCCCAGATGCCCGTCCGACAGACGGCAGGCGATCAGGTCGGCCCCGCGCCTGCGGGGATGGTCCTGAGGAGTGGTACAGCAAGGCGGTAGACGCCATGTCGGCCCCGCGCCTGCGGGGATGGTCCTGCCGGTCCTGGCACGGCCGCAGCCCACCACCCGTCGGCCCCGCGCCTGCGGGGATGGTCCGCCGGGACCCTCCCGGTCCTGCAGCTCGAGCAGGTCGGCCCCGCGCCTGCGGGGATGGTCCTGGGCATTGCGGGTTCTCGTGTGTGGCGGAGGCGTCGGCCCCGCGCCTGCGGGGATGGTCCCCGCCGCCGAGCGCGGGCCTCGGCGGCGGTGAAGTCGGCCCCGCGCCTGCGGGGATGGTCCCTCCTCGCTAACCACCCCGGCCTCGTCCTACTTGTCGGCCCCGCGCCTGCGGGGATGGTCCGAGCATCTTCTCGGAGATGTCCACCGTCGTCCGGTCGGCCCCGCGCCTGCGGGGATGGTCCCATCGCCGGGCTGTGCGGCAGGTGCGGCAACGGGTCGGCCCCGCGCCTGCGGGGATGGTCCGCAGGGCATCGACACCACGACCCCGACGGGGCGGTCGGCCCCGCGCCTGCGGGGATGGTCCCTCTCTCTGCACGGCGCGGTCCGGGCGGTACGGGTCGGCCCCGCGCCTGCGGGGATGGTCCCGGCGACGGGCAGCACTTCACGCGGCCGATGGAGTCGGCCCCGCGCCTGCGGGGATGGTCCGTACCCGCGCCACACCTGGCTGGACCTTTTCACGTCGGCCAAGCGCCTGCGGGGATGATCCATCCGATGGCTCCGTGGACCGGGGGCTCCTGGCAGTCGGCCCCGCGCCTGCGGGGATGGTTCCGTCGACGACCTGCTGCGCAGGCTGAGCGTCGAGTCGGCCCCGCGCCTCGGGGATGGTCCGATAGGCAAGACGCTCCACCAGACCGCAAGCCAGTCGGGCCCGCGCCTGCGGGGAATGGTTCACAGCTCCAGACCACCGCCGCATCGCAGGGCAAGTCGGCCCCGCGCCTGAAGGGATGGTTCCCGGCGCAGGTCGAGTTCTTCGCCCGGCGGCGGGTCGGCCCCCCGCCTGCCGGGGATGGTTCGCTCGGCGAGTCGGGGTGCCAGGGCACCATGCCGTCGGCCCCGCGCCTGCGGGGATGGTTCGAGGTCGCCGTACAGCAGCGCCAGGTGCCTCATGTCGGCCCCGCACCTGCGGGGATGGTTCGCCTTGACGACGCCCGTGGCCTCGTCTAGGTCCGTCGGCCCCACGCCTGCGGGGATGGTTCGCTTTGCGCGTCGTACCGTGCGCCCCGCCGTCTGTCGGCTCCGCGGCTGCGGGGATGGTTCCGACCAGCTCCGCGTCACCAACTGGATGCGCAAGTCGGCCCCGCGCCTGCGGGCATGGTTCGAACGACCGCGACGACGACCCGCGCGACGTTTCGTCGGCCCCGCGCCCGCGGGGATGGCGGGCGCTCGGCCCCCGACGAGGACGCGTCGGCCCCGCGCCTGCGGGGATGGTCCGAGGGACGTGCCCACAGGTATGGCGGTTGTCAGTCGGCCCGCGCCTGCGGGGATGGTCCTGGCGTCTCCACATGCCGCCCGGCATGCCCCTGGTCGGCCCCGCGCCTGCGGGGATCGTCCCGGCGTCACGTCCTCCTGGATCATCATCTGACCGTTCGGCCCCGCGTCTGCGGGAATGGTCCGCAGACGCGGGTCATGGCGGATTTCCACATCGCGTCGGCCCCGCGCCTGCGGGGATGGTCCCTGCTGACACAGCGTCTCGGCATACATTCCGAGGTCGGCCCCGCGTCTGCGGGGATGGTTCGCTGCGCGAGGACGAGCGCACGAAGAAGCTGATCTCGGCCGCGCGCCTGCGGGGATGGTTCGCGGTCCACCGGGTACACGCTGTGGCCGTGGCAGTCGGTCCCGCGCCTGCGGGGATGGTCCGCCTAGGATCTCCGTCGTGATGGAGCTGTCCCGGTCGGCCCCGCGCCTGCGGGAATGGTCCGTCGACTGGTGGTCGACCCCCGACGATGTTCCAGTCGGCCCCGCGCCTACGGGGATGGTTCTCGAGGGGGCCGCCCGGCTTAAGCCAGGGGGCAGTCGGCCCCGCGCCTGCGGGGATGGTTCGCGGTCCCCGGGGCCGTACTCCCCCGCGTCGATGTCGGCCCCGCGCCTGCGGGGATGGTTCCGTCCGGCAGGCCCGCAGGTATGCCCGCGCCGTCTCGGCCCCGCGCCTGCGGGGATGGTTCCACGCGCACGCGCCTCGTCGCTGGTGACGTAGCGTCGGCCCCGCGCCTGCGGGGATGGTTCCCCCGAGGCCGCCGGGCACGTCGACTGGCCGGGGTCGGCCCCGCGCCTGCGGGGATGGTTCGTGATGACCGCCGGCCCGATCGAGCCGCCCGTGGTCGGCCCCGCGCCTGCGGGGATGGTTCCGCCAGCCAGACGGGGTTCTACGGCGGCGGCGGGTCGGCCCCGCGCCTGGGGGATGGTTCGACCAGCTACGGCGTGGCTCTCCCCGCCAAGACGTCGGCCCCGCGCCTGCGGGGATGGTTCCATCGTCTGGCTGCACGGCGGCGACATCCCCGGGTCGGCCCCGCGCCTGCGGGGATGGTTCTGGGGGTTCCTCCGTGGGGGGTGGGGTGCCCTGGTCGGCCCCGCGCGCCTGCAGGGATGGTTCCCCCGTCGAGTAGGCGACGGCGAGGTACAGGGCGTCGGCCCCGCGCCTGCGGGGATGGTTCGTCGTCGGTGAAGGGGAGCGGGTAGACGCTGTAGTCGGCCCCGCGCCTGCGGGGATGGTCCCCCGGCCACGACGGTGGCGTCCTCGTTCCCCTCGTCGGCCCCGCGCCTGCGGGGGTGGTCCGCTGTGGGCCGCCCGGACGCGGCGTCGCCCGGGTCGGCCCCGCGCCTGCGGGGATGGTTCCGCGCCGGTGAGGCCCTTCCACGCGGTCGCGAGGTCGGCCCCGCGCCTGCGGGGATGGTTCCAGATCGGCATCCTCGTCTACCCCGACTCGCGCGTCGGCCCCGCGCCTGCGGGGATGGTTCGCGTTCGGCGGGTCCATCGACGTCGACCCCGCGGTCGGCCCCGCGCCTGCGGGGATGGTTCGAGGAAGAACATCTCGACGGGGCGGAGAAGCATGTCGGCCCCGCGCCTGCGGGGATGGTCTCTCGCGGGCCGCGTCCACCTCGCCGGCGGCCAGGTCGGCCCCGCGCCTGCGGGATGGTCCCGGCACCGGCTCCCCGGAGTACCTGGAGACGCCGTCGGCCCCGCGCCTGCGGGGATGGTTCCTTGATGTTGCGCCAGGAGGTGAAGCGGAGGGTGGTCGGCCCCGCGCCGGCAGGATGGTCCGCGCTGCATCGCCCCAGCGGCGGCCGCCGCCGCGTCGGCCCCGCGCCTGCGCGATGGGTCCCGTACCGTACGAGCTCCGCACCCCTGTAGGGGGTCGGCCCCGCACCTGCGGGGATGGACCCCAGAACGAGAACGAGGCCTCGCTGCCGTCGGCGGCGGCCCCTAGCCTGGTTCCCCGTCCGCACTGCGGGTCGGCCCCGCACGCGCGGGGATAGCTCCGGCACTGGGGCCCGCCGCCCCCACCCGCCACTCCTCGGCCCCGCACGCGCGGGGATGGTTCTGTCTTCCAGACCGCCGGGAGGGGTGTTCCTGAGTCGGCCCCGCACGCGCGGGGATGGTTCGCAGTACGCCGCCTGGCTGGCCGTGCACGCCCAGTCGGCCGCACGCGCGGGGATGGTTCCTGGTGCAAGAGCCGGCGCAAGCGCCTGCTCCCGTCGGCCCGGCACGCGCGGGGATGGTTCGGTCTGCTTGGCGCGGGACTCGATCTCGCGGAAGTCGGCCCCGCGCACGCGGGGATGGTTCCCAGCCGACGGCGACGGCGCACCCGGCGGTCTTGTCGGCCCCGCACGCGGCGATGGTTCGCTCTTGGAGCCCTTGGTGAACCGGTCGATGATGTCAGCCCCGCGCACGCGGGGATGGTTCCCCCACAACCAACGTGAACGTAAAGCGTTCGATGTCGGCCCCGCGCACGCGGGGATGGTCCCTGGATCTCCACGCAGGCGAGCCAGCTGCGAACGTCGGCCCCACACCTACGGGGATGGTTCGGTCGGGTGGGCGCCACCCAGCGCGGGGGAGGCGTCGGCCCCGCGCCCGCGGGGATGGTTCCGTCACGGCGGTCAGCTGCCTGTCCGGAACTCGTCGGCCCCGTGCGCGGCAAGGTTCGCGGGCCGACGCCAAGCTGCTGATGCAGGCGATGTCAGCCCTGCGCCCGCGGGGATGGTCCGGCGGCCGGTGGGCGCGGGCGCAGGTGAGAGCGGTCGGCCCCGCGCCCGCGGGGATGGTCCGTCTTGTCCTCGACGACGAGGCGGCGAGGGATGTCGGCCCCGCGCCTGCGGGGATGGTTCCCGCCTCGTCGTCATGCGGGACGGGCAGATCTGGTCGGCCCAGCGCCTGCGGGGATGGTTCCCAGCACGTATCCCGAGGTCAGGCACAGCGCCGGTCGGCCCCGCGCCCGCGGGGATGGTTCCTTCGCCTCGGGGCGGTACGCCTCGGTCTTGTTGTCGGCCTCGCGCCTGCGGGGATGGTTCGGGCGCCGGCCCGCACAGCCGCACTGCGGTGTGGTCGGCCCCGCGCCTGCGGGGATGGTTCGTCCTGCCACGCCAGATGTTCGGCCCGCGCCACGTCGGCGCCGCGCCTGCGGGGATGGTTCCCGGGCCCGATCGTTGGCCATCACGCGGCCCCTGTCGGCCCCGCGCCTGCGGCGATGGTTCCTTGATCAGGTAGTAGTAGCCCGCGGGGCTGCGGGCGGCCCCGCGCCTGCGGGGATGGTCCCGTCGAGGACGCGTATCGCAGCGTCCAAAGAACCCTTGACAAACGAGAAGAGGGAACGTCCCGTACTACGAGAGGTTCGGGTTCCGGGTGACGCGGGAGCTCGCCATGCCGGGCCGGGGCTGCCCGCCGGTGTGGCTGATGTGGCGGGATCCGGACGGCGGCTGACCGAATCCCGACACTCGGGCGCACCTTCGGTTAAGCCGCTGTCATGGCCGGAAACGGCCAGCTCCGCGAGGGCGGTCCCGGCGTGCGTGGCGGGCCGGTGACGGTCCGCCGTTTCGCCGCGCTCCTGATGCCCGTCGCCCCCGCGCCCGTGAGACGGAGATCACCGCCAAACGCGCTTGACCCCATGCGGCCACGCCGGGGGCGTTTTCCGGCCGGACCGGCGGGCACGGCCGCGCCGGCCCGGCCCACGCGGCCTACCGTCGAAGGGTACGCCGCCCCACGATTGGTGAAGCGCCCATGACGCCGTCCCGCCCGCCGTCCCGCACGCGCCGCCGCACCGCTCCCGTCCGGTCCGGGTTCCAGGCCGGGACGGCGCGGCCATGAGCCTGCGCGCCGTGAGCACCGAGGCCCCGGCGGCCGGGCCGTCACCCGCCCGGTCGTCCGGGCCCGCCGGGACGACCGCCGTCCCGGCGTCCGGCGGTACCGCGCTCGCCCTGCACCGGCCCGCCTCGTCCCGCGTGCACGACCACCTCCTCGGCGGCAAGGACAACTACGCCGCCGACCGCGACCTCGCCCGCCAGGTCCTGGACGTCCTGCCGCAGGCGGCGGACGCCGCCCGCGACGGCCGGGCGTTCCTCGCCCGCGCGGTCCGCGCCTGCGCCGAGCGCGGCATCCGGCAGTTCCTCGACCTCGGCTGCGGCCTGCCCGCCGGCGACAACCTGCACCAGATGGCCGCGCGGCACGCGGCCGGCCCCCGCGTCGTCTACGTCGACGCCGACCCGCTGGTGATCGCGCACGCCCGCGCGCTGCTGGTCGAGGGCGGCAACATCGCCGCGCTCCACGCCGACCTGCGCGACCCGGCCGCGATCCTGGCCGCCCCGCAGGTGCGGCGGCTGATCGACCCGGCCGAGCCGGTGGCGCTGGTGTTCTCCTCCGTCCTGCACCTCCTCCCGGACCCGCTCGTCCCGCTCGCCGCGCTCGGCGCCGCGGCGCCGCCGGGCAGCGCGCTCGTCGTCTCGCACGCCACCGCCGACCACGCGCCGGCGGCGGTCGCCGAGGCGGCCCGGCGGTACGCGGCGGCGGGCGCCGGCCCGCTGCTGCCCCGCGGCGTCCGCGAGATCGAGCGGCTGTTCGGGCCGTTCACGCCGCTTCCCCCCGGCCTCGTGCCCGCCGGGCGGTGGCGCGCCGGGACCCCGCCCTCGGCGGACGGAGCGGCGATCCTGTACGCGGGCGTCGGCGTCCGCTCCTAGCCCCGGACGGCGGGTTCCGGGGCCGGTTCCCCGACACGCGGCGTTCAGGTGATGTTCAGGGGGTCTGTGGAGAACGCGGAGGCGCGGCCCCTAGGGTGGCCCGGATGCCGACGAACACTCTCACCACGGAAACGAAGGCGAACGGCGCGCCGGCGGCCACGGCGTCCCGGATGGGCTGGCTCGACGCCCTGCGGGGCCTGGCCGCGTTAGTGGTGGTGTTCGAGCACTCCCTGGACGTGCTGCTCCCCGAGGTCCGCCGGAACGTGAGCCCGTGGTTCGACTTCGGGCGGTACGGGGTCTTCCTGTTCTTCCTGATCAGCGGCTACGTCGTGCCGTTCTCGCTGGTCCGGCGGGGCAGCGTCCGCGCGTTCTGGGTCGGCCGGCTGTTCCGGCTCTACCCGGCCTGGTTCGTGTCCGTCGGGCTCATGCTCGCGCTCGGCGTGACCGGCGTGTCCTGGGGGCTGCCGAACGGGCTCGGCGACCGCCCGTGGATCTCCGCGATCGCGCACCTGACGATGCTGCAGGACCTGCTCGGCGTGCCGAACGTCGTCAACGTCTTCTGGACGCTGTCCTACGAGATGGTGTTCTACCTGCTCATCACGGCGATGTTCATCGCGGGTGTGAAGGGCGCGAGCGCCCGCGTCTCGCTCGGCTTCGGCGTGGCCGCCGCGATGCTCGGCGTCTCGCTGCCGTCCGGGCTGCTGGCCACCCACTGGCCGGGCGCGACCCCGATGGTCGCGGCGTTCGCCCTCGCGGCCGGCATCGCGGCCATGGTCAGCGGCCGTCCGGCGATGCGCCGCGCGGGCGTCGCGATCGTCGCGGCGCTCGCGCTGACGCTGCTCGTCCTGGACAGCCGGATCGGCGGCGTCGAGAGCCTGTGCATCATCGCCACGATGTTCGCCGGGACGGCGGTGCGCGGCATCCAGGACGGCCGGATGCCGGCGAGGCCTGCCGCCGCGATGGTCGCCCTCGTCCCGGTCCTGACCCTGCTGGCGGGCCTGCGCCCGCCCACGACCTGGGCCGCGGACGGCTACTCCCAGTCGCTCGGCGTCGACTGGTCGATCGGCGTGGCCGCCGCCTGGCTGACCTTCCTCGGCGGCCTGGCCCTGCGGCACCGCCGGATGCCCCGGGCGCTGATGTGGCTCGGGCTCGTCAGCTACTCGGTCTACCTGCTGCACCCGGTGATCGTCCAGACGGTCTGGCGGGTCGCCGGGGAGCGCGACGCCATGCCGCTGGGGGTGCGGCTGGCCTGGGAGGGCGTGCTGCTGGCCGCCGTCCTCGTCGCCGCCGGCCTGGCGCACCGCTACGTCGAGCGCCCGGCGCAGGATCTCGGCCGCCGGCTGACCCGCCGCAGGCCCCGCGCGCCCGAGCCTCCCGCGGAGCCGCCCGCGCCGCTGCCCGAACCCGCCGTGTCCTAGCCGCCGGGGGGAGGGCCGGGGCCACCGGGGCACGTGATACGCATTACAGGAGGATTCCGACTATCTCCACCCCGACACCCGTCTTCACCCCTAGTGCACCTGATGGTGACAGCGGTCACTTTCTTGCCTAGGGTGAGGCCGGTCCCCCCTCCGGAGGGAGGCTCCATGGTCAGTCCCCTGCCGAACGGACACCGGATGGCACAAGGGTCGATGCCCGCCGAGCTGCCCGACCTGCTGCGCCAGCACCTGCAGGCCGCCGTCGAGGAGATGGAGCGGGAGATCCGCGACCAGGTGCCCGAGTACGCCGGCGACGGCGGCGGCGCGTACGCCCTGCGGGTCGAGCGGACGGTCAGCGAGACGGTCGCGTTCTTCGTCGACTCCGTCGACCACCCGGACGCCGACGCGCGGCACCTGACCGAGCTGTACATGCGCCTCGGCGAGCAGGAGGCCCGGCAGGGGCGCGGGCTGGAGCCGCTGCAGAACGCGATGCGGGTGAGCAGCCAGATCGCCTGCCGCCGCTTCATCAAGGACGCCTACCGGCTCGGCTGGTCGCGGGAGACGCTGGGCCGGCTGACCGACTCGCTGTTCATGCTGGTGGCGCGCGTCGCCGACGCGGCGGCGCAGGGCTACGCCCGCGAGCAGGGGCAGCTGGCGACCGAGCGGGAGCAGCGCCGCGAGCGGCTGCGGGACGCGCTGGTCGCCGAGCCGTCGCCCGGGCACGAGGCGATCACCGAGCTGGCGGTCGCGGCGCGCTGGGACCCGCCGCGCAGCGTCGGGCTGGTCGCGCTGCCCGCCGGGGCTCCCGCGGGCGCGCGGATCCTGCCGCCGGCGGTGCTGGCCGCGTGGGACGCGCCCGTCCCGTTCCTGGTCGTCCCCGACCCGGAGGGGCCGGGGCAGGACCGGCTGTGGCCGGCGCTGCGCCGGCTCGGCACCGCCGCGATCGGGCCGACGGTGCCGCTCACGCAGGGCGCGGTGTCGCTGCGGTGGGCGCGGCACGCGCTGACGCTCGTCGAGCGGGGCCTGCTCCCCGGCGGGGAGCCGGTCCGGTGCGCCGAGCACATCGCCTCGCTGGCCACGCTGGCGGCGGAGGAGCTGGTCGGCGCGACCGCCGGGGCCGTGCTCGGCCCGCTGCTCGACCTGGCGCCGGCGCGCCGGCAGCCGCTCGCCGAGACGCTGCTGACCTACCTGCAGTCCGGCGACAACGCCGTGGTCGCGGCGGAGCGGCTGCACATCCACGAGCAGACCGTCCGGTACCGGCTGCGGCGCATCGCGGAGCTGACCGGCGGCCGGTTCACCGACCTCGACGGCCGGCTCGACGTGATGCTGATGCTGAGCTGGCTGGTGCGGTCCGGGCGCGCGGAGGAGCCCGCCTGACCCCTCCCGCCCGTCCTCCCGATCCCGACCGCCGACCGCTCAGCGCCCGGCGGGCGGCTAGGTTCCGGCGAGGTGGTGGCCGAGGAACGCGAGCTGCGCCGGGAGGCGGGGACGCCAGAAGCCGCCGTCGTGGCATCCGCCGCCCATGGACCCCTCCGGATGGATCCGCCCGCGCAGCTTGCGGACCATCGGCGCGAACGGGTCGCTCGTGCCGCAGTCGACGCGGATCGGGACGCCCTTCAGCGCGTCCAGGGCGGGGAAGACGTCGTTGCGGGCGAAGTCGGCGGCGCCGTCGAAGGACCGCGCGTTGGTGCGGCGCGCGTCCTCGTAGGAGGCGAACAGGGCCGGGGACGAGGCGACCACGGCGGCCGTCCGAGGGGCGCCCAGCCTGCGCGCCAGCACGAGCGCGCCGTAGCCGCCCATCGACCAGCCGATGGCCCCGATCCGGCCGGTGCGGGCGCCCTGCCCGCGCAGCCGCGGCAGCAGCTCGTCGACGATCATGCCGAGGGGGTCGTCGCCGTCCGCGCGGGCGTGCCAGTAGGTGTCGGGCCCGCCGTCGACGGCGACGATCGCGAACGGGGGGACGCCGCCGCGCGCGACCGCGTCCGGGAGGTAGCGGTCCAGCGCGAGGGACCGGACGGCGGACGCGCCGTCGCCGCCGCTGCCGTGCAGGGCCACGGCGACCGGGAGGCCGCGCAGGGACGTGGTCGCGGCGGGCAGGACGACGGTCGCGGTGACGTCGGTGCGGCGGCGCGCCGAGCGCCAGGCGATCCGCCGGACGGCGGTGGACGCGGCGGGCGGCGCGGGCACGTTCCCGCACCTGCCGAGCGCCTCGGCGAGGCGGACCCTGCCGGGCAGGACGTCGTTCTCGACCAGGGCGTAACCGGTCCCGCCGGCCGCCGCGAAGGCGCCGAGCCCGCCGAGGCCGCCGATCAGCAGCGCGCGTCTGGAGATCACAGGAGTCCTTCCGGGAGGGGACCGACACCCGCTTGGACCTCCGAAAGGTCCGGAAGGTTCTACGAAGATCGCATTTCGCGGGCGGAGGAGGGCGGGAACCGTCCGAGTCAGGGCGCGGCGGGTTCGTCGGCGCGGCCCGGCGCGGACTGGGAGTGCGACAGGACGGTCACCCCGGCGGTGAGCAGGACCGCGCTCAGCGCGACCGCGGCGAACGCCGACAGCGACCGCGGCGGCTGCGTGTGGAAGGCGAAGACGGCCAGCACGTAGGACGCGACGGGGTTGGTCATCGTCATCGCGGTCATCGCGGCGGGCAGCGATCCGGCGGCGAACGCCTTCTGCTCCAGCACGAGGCCGAGCAGCGTGGACCCGGCGAGCGCGTACCCGGGCCAGTCGAGCGCCGTGGCGGCGACGCCGCGCTCGACCAGGTCGGCGGTGGTGAGCTTGATGAGCACGGCGGTCGCCGCGAACATCAGCCCGGAGCAGATCCCGAGCAGCACGGCCCGGACCGTCCCGCGGCGGATGTTCGCGGCGCGCGACAGCGCCAGCACGAACGGGACGGCGACCAGCCCGGCGAGGATCAGCCGGGGCCGGGACGGCTCGCCCTGCGAGGGGATCGCGCCGGGCACGGTGAACAGCACCGCCAGGCCCGCCGTGACGGCGATCCCGCCGACCAGGTCGCCGCGGGCCGGGCGGCGGCCGAGCACGGCGGCGCCGAGCAGGATGGTGAACACCAACTGGGTGACCAGCAGCGGCTGGACGAGCGCGGTGGAGCCCAGGTGCAGGGCGGCGGCCTGGCTCATGAACCCGCCGAGGTTCGAGGCCCAGCCCGCCAGCCACACCGGGTCGCGCAGCAGCGCGCCGATCAGCTGGACGGCGGGGACGCGGCCCTTGCCCTCGCCCACGGCGCGGCGCGCCGCCCGGTACTGCAGCGCGGCGGCCCCCGCGAACAGCAGCGCCGCCAGCACGCTGAACGCGGCCGACCACGCCATCAAGGCGTTCCGGTCTGCGCGCCGCTGCGGCCGGGATCGGCGTCGACGCCCAACTCGGCCGCGAGCTTCTCGAACGCCCGCAGCAGGCCGCCGGCGAACCGGTCCGCGCCGGGCAGCGCCCGCGTGTCGGCGGTCACGGAGACGTGCAGCGCCCCGCCCCGGCTCAGCGCGCCGACCGCTATCGGGACGCCGCCGGCGGGCGTCAGGATCGGGTGGAGGGCGCCGAGCGGCGCTCCGGCCAGCGCCAGCGGGCCGGAGGGGCCTCGCAGGTTCGCGAGGACGGCGCCGGCGAACGGGGCCGGGCCGGCGGGCGGACCGGGCCGCTCCCCGGCCGTCCGGCGCATGTCCGCGAGCCGTTCCCGTAAGGGGCGGCCGTCGACGGGGACGTCCAGCCGGCGAGCCCCGCGGGGGCCGTCGAGCGCGGCGGCGGGTCCCGGGGCCGTCCCGGACGGCTCCGGCGGGACGGCGACGCGCAGAGTCCACGCGCCCGGCGGCGCTGTGCTCTTCTCCGCGGCGGCCTCCGCAACGGCCTCGGCTGCGGCGTCGCCGGTCAGAGCGGCCAGCAGGCCGGTGACCCGGACGCCGGCGGCGCGGGCGACCTCGCGGACCCGGGCCAGCGGCAGCGTGGCGGTCCCGAAACCGTGCCGGGGGACGGCCGGACCGGTGATCGCGGGGGGTTCCGCGAGGGCGGGCGGCGCGGGCGCCGGCAGCACCGCGGCCCGGCCGGGCGCGGGGGCGTCCCCGGCCGGGTCGAGGATGCCGCGCAGCACGTCGAAGGGGCCGCCGCCGTCCACGAGGGCGCGGTGGAGCAGGACGACCACGGCGTCCGGTGCCGTCCCGCCGCCGCGGACCAGGTGGAGCCGCCACGGCGGGCGGTCGGCGCCGAACGGTTCCGCGACCAGCCGCGCGACCAGGGCGTCCCGGGCGCGGCGGTCGCCCGGCGCGGGCAGCGCGGACTCCCGGACGTGCCAGGCCAGGTCGATCTCGCCGGCGTCCTCCCAGCGCGCCCGTCCCGCCGGGCCGGGCCGCCGGAGCCGGCGGGTGAGGCGCGGCAGGTCCGGGAGCCGCTCGGCCAGCAGCGCGCGCACACGCACGGCCGTCGGGCCGGGCCCGCTGAACTCCGCGACGCCCCCGACGACCTGCGGCGCCTCCGCGCTCTCGCCGGACGGGGGCGACGCGCCGGACGCGCCCCGCCGCCGCACGAGCCTCGCGCGCAGCGCCTCGGCGCCCGCCGCGGCCGGGATCAGCAGCAGGCCGCCCGGGATGTCCACCACGTAGTGCGCGGCGGTCGCGACGATCACCAGGCCGGTGACCACCAGGTGCAGGGCGCACAGCCAGGCGACGACGGCGCCGCAGCGGGCGCGGACGGCGGTGGCGCCGATCCACGCCACCCAGCCGATGTGCAGGCTGGGCATCGCCGCGTACGGGTTGGCGCCGGCCGAGACCGCGCCGGTCCCCCAGGTGGCGGGCGGATGGTGCAGCGCGATGATGTCGGTGTACCCCTCGCCGGGCAGCAGCCGCGGCGGGGTCGAGGGCCACACCGCGAAGCAGCAGATCGCGATCAGGGTGATCCAGATCAGCGTGTTGCGGGCCCACGGGTAGGCCGGGCTCCGCCGCCACCACAGGTAGCCGAGGAACCCGAAGGTGGCGAGCACGTACGTCGTCGCGTACTCCCACGCGGCCAGCGCGCCGAGCCACCCGTGCCGGACCAGCACGCCGTTGAGCCCGTGCCCGGCGTCCAGGTGCGCCCAGCGCTCCAGCTCCAGCAGCGACCGGCCGTGGGCGTCGCTGACGGCCCGGTCCCCCGCGAACGCGTGCGTGAACGCCAGGTACACCGCCAGCACGACCAGCCCCGCGGCGATCTCGCGCGCGCCCGACGCCGCGCGCCCGCGCCCCTGCCCGCGCGCGCCGGGCGGGGCCGCCTCGCACCGGGTCACGCCGCTCCTCCCGCCTCGCCCATCGCACCACCCCCTCCGATCATCCTCCCCACGATCGATCGCGACGACCACGCCCGGGGTGGCCGATCGCCGCCTTTTCCACGGCGGAGCCCCACAAAACCGCTTCGACCAGTGCGTTTCGGTGAAGTCGATGGCCGGGCGCAAGCCGATGATCTACGTTGGGAGCCCCCGGGCGGGACGCGCCCGCCGACCGGAAGGGCCGCAGCCGTGACCGACACCCCGACCCCGGAGGAGACGGCGCCGGAGGGGGTCGATCCGCACGTGCCGGCGGCCCCGCGGATCTGGAACCACTGGCTCGGCGGCAAGGACAACTACGCCGCCGACCGCCGCGTCGGCGACCAGATGGCCGAGCTGTACCCGAGCATCGTCCGGCTGGCCAGGGCCGACCGGGAGTTCCTCGGCCGGGCCGTCCGGTACCTGGTGGCCGAGGAGGGCGTCCGGCAGTTCCTCGACATCGGCACCGGCCTGCCCACCGCCGGCAACACCCACCAGATCGCGCAGGAGCTCGCCCCCGAGTCGCGGATCGTGTACGTCGACAACGACCCGCTGGTGCTGGCCCACGCCCGCGCGCTGCTGACCAGCACGCCCGAGGGCGCCACCGCCTACATCGACGCCGACCTGCACGACCCGGAGCGGATCCTGGCCGAGGCGGCGCGGACGCTGGACCTCTCCCGTCCGTTCGCGGTCCTGCTGCTCGGCGTCCTGATCTACATCGACGACACGCCGGCTGCGTACTCGATCGTCCGGACGCTGAAGGACGCCCTGCCCCCGGGCGGCCACCTCGTCATCGCGCACAGCACCAGCGAGGTGCACGGCGCGGCGACGGAGGAGGTCGTGCGGCTGCGCAACGAGCGCGTCAAGCCGCCGATGACGCTGCGCAGCGGCGCGGAGATCGTCCGCTTCTTCGACGGCCTCGACCTGCTGGAGCCCGGCGTGGTCCCGTGCAACCGCTGGCGCCCGCACCCCGCGGGCGCGCACGGCGAGGACGTCGACGAGTTCGCCGGCGTCGCCCGCAAGCCCTGGCCCGGCCGCGCGGCGGACCGTCAGGCGAGCAGGCCGTCAGGCGAGCAGGCCGCCGGGTGAGCAGGCCGCCGGGTGAGCAGGCCGCCGGGTGAGCGGGGCGTCAGGCGAGCGGCATGCGGAGGCCGACGGTGCCGCGCAGGTCGAGCCAGGCCGTCCCGTTCCCGATGACGAGGCGCAGGACGACGTGCTCGCATCCCGGACACCGGGCGACGGCGCCCGGGGCGTGCGAGTAGACGCGCAGGCCGGGCAGCGGGCCCGCCAGCCCGCACGCGGTGCACCGCACCGCCGCCCTCGTGACGTCCACGCCGAACACCTCGCTCAGCGGCCCGGCGAGCGCGTTGCCGTCCTGGTACGCGCCGGCGTCCTCGTAGACGACGGCGTCCGCGCCCGCCTCCGTTCCGTCCGCTCCCATGTCAGCCTCCGCTCGGCCCGAAACGCTCGGTCCTGATCCTGCGCGGGTCGTGCCCCAGCGCGACCAGCAGATCGGCCGCCGCCTCCACGAACCCCGTCGGCCCGCACACGAAGCAGGCCGGGTCGAACTCCGGCGGCCACGCCCATGCGGCGAGGTCGCCCTTCGCCAGCCGGCCCGGCGGCCGCGGCCAGCCGTCCGGCGCGGCGCGCGTGTACAGCGGGAAGACCTCCACGCCCGGGTCGGGGCGCCGCAGCTCGGCGGCGTACCACCGCTCGTCCGGCGTCCGCGCGGAGTACACCAGCCGGAACGGGACGTGCGAGCCCTCCGCCCGCCGGGCCCGCACCATCGCCATCAGCGGCGCCACGCCCGCCCCGCCCGCGACGAGCGCGACGGGCGCCGGGTCGTCCGGGCGCCACACGAACCAGCCGCCCACCGGCCCGCGGATCTCGACCGGGTCGCCGACCGAGAAGACCTCGGTCAGGTACGGCGACACCTCGCCGTCCGGGACGTTCTGCACGGTCAGCTCGACGCGGTCGCCGTCCGCCGGCGCCGCGAGCGAGTAGCTGCGCTGCGTGCTGTACCCGTCGGCCGCGGTGAGCCGGACGTCGACGTGCTGGCCCGCGAGGTGCCCGGGCCATCCGGGGACGTCCAGCACGAGCGTCCGCGCGGTGGGCGTCTCGTCGCGGGTCTCCGCGAGCCGCGCCACCCGCCACCGGAGCCGGCTCAGTCCCCCTGGTACCGCTGTTCCAGCCATGGGTCCCCGTAGTCGTGGTAGCCGGCCGTCTCCCAGAAACCGGGCTCGTCCTGGGTGAGCAGGTCGAGGCCGCGGACCCACTTGGCCGACTTCCAGAAGTACAAGTGCGGCACCAGCAGCCGCACCGGGCCGCCGTGCTCGGGATGCAGGTCCTCGTCGTCGAAGCGGTAGGCCAGCCATGCCTGCCCGTCCAGCAGGTCCTGGAGGGGCAGGTTGGTGGTGTAGCCGCCGTAGGAGCGGGCGAGCGCGTAGTCGGCGGTCGTCTCCACGTCGTCGAGGAGGACGTCCAGGGACACGCCCGTCCAGGACGTGCCGAGCTTGGACCACTTGGTCACGCAGTGGATGTCGACCGTCGGGTTCTCCGACGGGAGCGCCAGGAACTCCTCCCACGTCCAGCGGCGCCGCTCGCCCGTCTCGGTGGTGACGACGAACTCCCACTCGTCCGTGTCGACGCGGGGCGTCGGCCCGGCCGACAGGACCGGGAAGTCGTCGGTGAGGTACTGGCCGGGCGGCAGCTTCACGTCCCCCTGCCGCCGCCTGCCGTGGAATCCGGGCGAGACGATGCCCATCCCCCGCTCCTGTTCGTCCGGACGGCCCGTGCGCCGGGATCCTTCCCCGCCGGGAGGGATCCATCCCTAGGCGGCGCGAAGTTCGAGCCGGGAGCCGACCGCGTTCGGGACGAACGCCTCCGGGAGGCGCGCGGCGAGCGCCTGGGCGGCGCGCCAGCCGGTGCAGTGCGCCGGGACGACCACCGCCGGGTCCAGGCCGGCGAGCGCGCCGACGGTCGGCTCGATGATCGGCTCGAACGCGGGGCCGCTCAGGTGGAACCCGCCGACGACGGCCGCCACCCGCGGCTCCCCGGTGAGGCGGCGGGCGTGCCGGACGATGTTGACGATCCCCGCGTGCCCGCAGCCGGTGAGGACGACCAGGCCGTGCCCGCGGACGTTCAGCACGAGCGCCTGGTCGTCCCGGACGAGCGGGTCGGGCGCCCAGGCGCCGTCCGTGAGCGCCTCGTGGTAGGCGGGCATGCCGCGCTCGAACGGCGTGACGCGGTCGATCTCACCGGTGATCAGGACGGACCCGCCGAACAGCAGCGACGGCTGCGCCCGCTCGACGATCTCGAAGCCGGCGCCGGCGAGGGCGCGGCGGCTCGGCGCGGCCAGCCGCAGCGGCTCGGCGCCGGGCACGTTCATCCGGCGGCCCGTCCATACGCCGGGATGGACGACGAGCGGGGTGTTCGCGGCGCCGACCGCGCGGATCAGCCCGTCCAGGCCGGTGACGTGGTCGGCGTGGCCGTGGCTGAGCACGACCGTCTCGACCGAGGCGGGGTCGACGCCGAGCCGCCGCATGTTGCCGACGAGGCCGTCCGGGGTCATGCCCGCGTCGAACAGCAAGCGGTGCTCGCGACCGTTCCGCACCACGGTGACCAGCATCGAGAACCCGTGCTCGGCGAGCGGGACGTCGTAGGACTCCCCCGTGTCCAGCACCCCGGCGGGCAGGCGCCGGCCCGCGGCGGCCTGCCGCATCCCGGTGCGCCGCACCGGCCCCTGGTCGGCGAGCAGCAGGTCGCTCTGGTTGTCGATGAGCGTCGTGAGCGTGACGGCGTCGACCGGTTCGAGCGGCACCCGGTCGGGCGTCTCGCGGGCGGGGTCGGGCCGCGGCGCGGCGAAGGCGACCTCGCCCGGATCGGCGACCGGCTCGTAGCACATGGGTCCTCCCGTCCCGCGCCCTCCCGGACACGATCATGATTCCACGGGCGGCCCGGCCGGGGCGCGCGGCCGGCGAAGATCGCGAACGGGCGGCGCGCGGCCGCCCGGGCCGCTAGGCTGCGCTGCGGCAAGGCCGTAGCGCAGAGGTCGTCGCGCCTTACAGCGGGCTGGAGGACGTCGGTTCGAATCCGACCGGCCTTGCCACCCCCCGCCCCCCGGTGCGCCGTGCCGGGGCCGCGGGGCACGGCGCGCGGGAACGGGGGACGCGGTGACGGTGATCGACACGCGGACCGCCCCGCGCGCGCTCCGGCCGGACGAGGCGTCGCGCCTGCGGCGGATCCGCCGCTACGCGGTCCCCCGCTGGATGATCGAGCGGGCCGCCGAGCGGCGGCTCGCGGGCGACTGGCGCGGGGCGTGCGCGGCGGCGAACGTGGACGTGGACTTCGACCTCGCGGACGTCGCGCGCGAGCACGGCCGCGAGGTCGCCGACGCGCTGGAGGACGACCTCCGGCACCTCGCGCCCGACCTGCTGCGCTGGCACGCGCCGCGCGTCGGCCGGGGACGGACGACGCTGGTCCCCGACCAGGCCCTCGTGCTGTCCGCCGACCCGGACGATCCCCGCCGCACCCTGCACGTCACGACGCCGCGGCAGCTCGTCCACGGGCCGCAGCGGCTCACCCTCCGGTTCGGCTCGATCTCGACCGACACCGGCTGGACGTACCTGAACACCGACCTGCCCTACCTGTCGGTGTGGCACAACCTGCAGCACCAGTGGGACACCGCACGCCACCTGTGGGACGTCCGCCGCACCGATGAGCTGCGGGAGCGCTGCGGCGGCGACGGCACCCGCGCGCCGTTCCTGGAGCCGGACGGGACGCCCCGGCCGCCCGGCCTGCTCGCGTCCGCCGCCCCGGGCGGGGACGACCCGGTCGCGCGCGCCGAGCGGGCGGTCCTGCTGCACGAGGCCGGCGACGTGCTGGGCGCCTTCGCCGCGGCGGGGATCGCCGTCGACGAGACGGGCGTCGAGCTGGAGGAGTACCTCGGCGGCGGGGTCGTCGAGACCGCCGGCGTCCTCGCGCGGCTGCCGCTGGCCCCCGCGCGGCTCGCGGACGAGGTCCGGCGGCTGTCGGAGCACGGGCACGGCGACGCGTACTGGATCCCCGCGAACCAGCACGTGGGGGTCGTCCTGCGCCGCGCGGGCGGCGGGCTCGGCGTGGAGCTGGCGCCCCGGGACGACCTCGGCGGGGGGACGCCGGTGCTCCCGGACGCGGCGTGGCGGATGGCGCCGGACGTCGAGGCGCTGCGGCACGGCGTCGTCCCGGCCGAGGAGCTGCACCCGCTCGTCCGCGCCGCGCTCGCGCCGGCCCGCGCGTTCACCGGTCCCGGCGGCCCGCCCGGACCGGACCGCCCCGGCCCGGTCCGCATCCGGTGCCGCGGCGAGTGGCACGAGGTCGCCTTCCGCGACGGCGCCCTGCGGATGCCGCACGGCGAAGGCGAGCGGCGGCGCGAGCAGGCGCTGCTCGCGCTGGGCGGCGCGGTCGGCGGCTGCGAGGCCGCCGACCGGGGGTGGCGGGCGGGCGGCCGCCTGCCGAAGGCGCTGGACGCCCAGCGGCGCGAGCTGCTCGCGCGGGTCCAGCACGGCGACACCCCCGGCGTGCTCGCCCTCCTGGACGCCGGGGTCGACCCGCGCGTCCGGGACGCGCGGGGCCGGACCCTGCTGCACGCGCTGCCGATGCTGGACTGGGAGCCGCTGCTGCCCCGGCTGCTGCCCGTCCTCGACCTGGAGGCCCGCGACGGCTGCGGGCGGACGCCGCTGCACGTGGTGGTGTTCGAGGAGGGCCCGCCCGCGCTCGTCCGCGCCCTGCTGGACGCCGGGGCGCGGATCGACGTGCAGGACGAGGACGAGATCTCCCTGCTGCGCGTCATCGGCTGGCGCCGCTCCGACCTCGGGTTCCTGGAGAAGCGGATCCGGGACGAGCATCCGGAGATCGACGACTGGTGAGGGCCCGCCGCCGTCCCGCCGGTCGGAACCCGCTCGACTTCTCCCCGAGGCCATTTGTACATACCGACTGGTCGGATTCTTTTGAAGATAGAATCGGGGGGCGGCGCCGTCGACAGCCGGTTTCACCCGCCTCGACGACGGCCGTTCTTGGACCGGGTTCCCGCCCGGTAGGCTGACGGCTGATCAGGGGCGGCGGCGCGGGGGCGGCCGCGGACGGAGGTGGAGAGTCGTGACACAGGCCTCGGTGGGGCGGCTCTCCGACGACGTACCCCTTCCCGACCGGCTGCTCGCCGTCGCCACCCGGCTGTTCGCCGAGAGGGGCTTCGAGGGCACCTCGGTCCAGGAGATCGTCAACGCCGCCGGCGTCACCAAAGGCGCCATGTACCACTATTTCGGCTCCAAGGACGATCTCCTCTACGAGATCTACCACCGGCTCCTCGGCCTGCAGATGCGCCGGCTGGAGCAGATCGCCGACGGCCCCGGCAGCGCCGAGGAGCGGCTGCGCGCCGCCGCCCTCGACGTCCTGGAGACCTCGTTCCTCTACCTGGACGACTTCACCGTCTTCTTCCGCTCCACCCACCTGCTCCCCCGCGACCGCCGCGAGGCCGTCCGCGCGGAACGGCGCCGCTACCAGGAGCGGTTCCGCGACCTGGTCGAGGAGGGCCAGCGCGAGGGGTCCTTCCGCACGAGCATGCCCGCCGACATCGCCGTCCTCTTCTTCTTCGGCACCGTCCACCAGATCGGCACCTGGTACCACCCGGGAGGCCGCCTCAAGACCCGCACCATCGCCGAGCACTACGTCGACCTGTTCCTGAACGGGCTGAAGGAGCACTAGGGGTCTTCTGTTTTCTCCCAGGGGGGCGCCCCCCTGGAACCCCGTCACGGTTGACAGGCTGTTTCCCGCTCCGCTGGCGCTCCGCGCGAAACAGCCTGTCAACCGTCGGGCAGGCCCGCTGCGCTCGCCGGCGCTCGCTCCACGCGCCTGCCCGTGGTGGCGGCCGAGGCCCGGTCTTCCGTTCGTTCGTGCAGCCGGGGCCAGGGTCCGTCAGCGCTCGATGTGCTCGATCTTCAGGTCGGCGCTCCTGTGGCGGGCGCGGAGGGGCTTCTTGTCGAACTTGCCGACGGTCGTCTTGGGGATCTCGTCCATGAACGTCCAGTACTCGGGGACCTGCCAGCGGGCCACCCGGGCGGCGAGGTGGTCGGCCAGCTCGGCGGCGGTCGCGGCGGCGTCCGGGCGGAGCACGACGCAGGCGAGCGGCCGCTCGTCCCAGCGCGGGTCGGGGATGCCGATCACGGCGGCCTCCGCGACCGCCGGGTGCCCCATCAGGAGGTTCTCCAGCTCGACCGAGGAGATCCACTCGCCGCCCGACTTGATGACGTCCTTGGCGCGGTCGGTGATCTGGTAGAAGCCGCGGTCGTCGATCGTGCCGATGTCGCCGGTGCGCAGCCAGCCGTCGTCGAACTTCTCCGGCGCCGGGGCGCGGTGGTAGGAGCCGGTGATCCACGGGCCGCGGACCTCGATCTCGCCGACGGACTCCCCGTCCCACGGCAGCTCGCGGCCGGCGTCGTCGACGATCCGCATCTCGACGCCCGCGGCGACGCGGCCGGACTTCAGCCGCCAGTCCATCTCCTCGGGCGTGCCGGGTTCCACCTCGGGCGGTGGGAAGGCCATGCCGCCGAGCGGGCTGGTCTCGGTCATGCCCCAGCCCTGGATGATGCGCAGCCCGTACCGCTCCTCGAACGCCTCCAGCAGCGAGCGGGGCGCGGCGGCGCCGCCGGACGTCCCGGCGCGCAGCGACGACAGGTCCAGCTCGTGCTGCTCGCCGTAGGAGAGGATGCCGTTCCAGATGGTGGGGACGGCGGAGGCGAGCGTGCTGCGCTCCCGGGCGACGAACTCGGTGAGGTGCTGCGGCTGCATGAACGGACCGGGCATGTGCAGCGTCGCGCCGGACAGGAACGCCCCGTACGGCAGGCCCCAGGCGTTGACGTGGAACATCGGGACGATCGTCAGCACCCGGTCGGCCTCGGTGATGCCGACCAGCGACGCCGACTGCACGGCCATCGCGTGCAGGAACGTCGAGCGGTGCGAGTAGACGACGCCCTTCGGGTCGCCGGTGGTGCCGCTGGTGTAGCACATGGACGCGGCGGACCGCTCGTCCACCTCGGGCCACTCGTAGCCGGGCTCCTCGGCGGCGAGCAGCTCGCGGTACCGCAGGACGGGGGCGCCGTTGCGGTTGGCCTCGAGCGGCGCGCCGTCGCCGTCGCCGACGATGACGAACGCCTCGACGGCGGGCAGCTCGTCCACCACCCGGGCGAGCAGCGGCACGAGGCCGTCGTCGACAATGATCACCTGGTCGTCGGCGTGGTTGATGATGTGCGCGAGCTGCTCGGGGAACAGCCGGATGTTGAGGGTGTGCAGCACGGCGCCCATGGCGGGCACGGCGAAGTACGCCTCCAGGTGCTCCTGGTTGTTCCAGCAGAAGGTCGCCACTCGGCCGCCCTGGCGGACGCCGAGCCGCTGCAGCGCGGCGGCGAGGCGCTCGGCGTTGTCGGCGACCTGCGCGAAGGTGGCGCGCCGCGGCTCGCCGCCGCCGGTCCACGTGACGCACTCGCTGCGCCCGTAGACGCGCCGGCCGTGCCGCAGGATCGCGGCGACCGAGAGGGGGAAGTCCTGCATGGTGCTGGGGATCATGACGGTCTCCGGGATGACGGACGGGATGGACGGGGAGTCAGCCGACCAGCACGGACAGGACCTCGGCGACGCAGACCGGCTTGTCGCCGCCCTCGCGCTCCACGGTCACGCGGACCTTGGCCCGCGCGCCCTGCGGGGTGCGCTCCAGCGAGAGCAGCTCGGCGCCGGCGCGCAGCCGCGACCCGACGGGGACGGGCGCGGGGAAGCGGACCTTGTCCGAGCCGTAGTTGACGCCCATCGCCAGGCCCTCGACGCGCGAGATCTCCGACATCAGCATGGGGATCAGCGACAGGGTGAGGTAGCCGTGCGCGATCGTGCCGCCGAAGGGGCCGGCCGCGGCCCGCTCGGGGTCCACGTGGATCCACTGGTGGTCGCCGGTCGCGTCGGCGAACCCGTTCACCTGCTCCTGCGTGACCGTGTGCCAGTCGCTGTGGCCGAGATGGGTGCCGACGGCCTTCTCGTACTCGTCGATGCCGTGGAACGTCCTCATCGCGTTACCTCCTCCGCCGGGCGCGCGCCCGCTCCGTGGACGCCATGATGACAACATACCGACCGGTTGGTATGCAACGCGAGAGGCCGGGCCGCCGGTCTCGGAGAGGGGTCAGGCGCCCTTGAGCGCGGCGATGCCGGAGCGGAGCAGCGGCTCGACGGCGGCGCCGATGGCGTCGAACCCCTCCCCCACGGTCTGGCCCCTCAGGTAGCGGTAGTGGATGCCCTCGGAGATCACCGCGAGCTTGAAGCAGGCCAGCCCGACGTAGAACCCGATCGCCGACAGGTCGCGGCCGCTGCGCTCGGCGTACCGGGCCACCACCTCGTCGGGCGACGGGAAGCCGGGCGCGCGCGTCGCCTCGGCCCGTCCCGGGACCGGCGCCGTCCGCCTCATGTAGACGAGCAGGAGCGCGAGGTCGGTGAGCGGGTCGCCGAGCGTCGCCATCTCCCAGTCCAGGACGGCCGCCACCCGGTCGTCCGCGCCGACGAGCAGGTTGTCGAGCCGGTAGTCGCCGTGCACGATCGCCGGGGCGGACTCGGGCGGGACGTTCGCCTCCAGCAGCGCGTGCAGCTCGGCGGCGCCGTCGAGGTCCCGGCTGCGCGACGCGTCGAGCTGCTTCTTCCAGCGGCGCACCTGGCGTTCGAGGAAGCCCCGCGGCCGTCCGAAGTCGGCCAGCCCCACCTCGGCGGGGTCGACGCGGTGCAGGTCGACGAGGGTGTCGACCATCCGTCCTGCGATCGCCGCGACCCGCTCGGGGCCGAGTGGGACGAGCTCGTCCGCGCCGCGGTACGGGGTCCCCTCGACCATCTCCATCACGTAGAACGGCGCGCCGAGCACGTCCGGGTCCTCGCAGAGCAGGTAGGTACGGGGGACGGGGACGGCCGTGCCGGCCAGGGCGGTCATGACCCGGTGCTCGCGGGACATGTCGTGCGCCGTCGCGAGGACGTGGCCGAGCGGCGGGCGCCGGACGATCCAGGAGCGGGCCCCGTCGGTCACCTCGTAGGTCAGGTTCGAGCGGCCGCCGGCGACCACGCGGGCGCGCAGCGGCCCGGCGTCCGCCGGCCACAGGGCGCCAGGGAGGACCCTGTCGACGTGGCGCCGGAACCGGTCCAGCGGCAGGCCCGGGAGGTCGCCGTCTTCGAATACCCGCAATGCACCCCTCCTCGCCGATCCGAGCCCTTGTACCGTCCGGTCGGTATGGCGCACGATAACGAGATGGGAACCCTCGCCGTCCAGGGCCGGAGGGCCCCGGGCCGCGCCCCCACCAGGCAGGCATCGGTGCGCCGATGACACCATACCGACCAGTTGGTATGCAATAGCCGATTTCCCATTGCCATTCTCGGTCGGCGGCATTACTTTTGCGGCACGACGCGGAGCGGTGTGAGCTTCGCCACCCCTGGCCGAAGGACCGACCGATGACGACGACCGACCCCCGGCAGACCCGCGACCGGGCGCGCGGCCGCATCGGCACCGCGCCGGACGAGGACGTCCGGCCCGCCCGCGGCGGGCGCGACCGGCCCGCCGCGCCGCCGGCCCGCCTCCGCACGCGACCGGAGGCGCAGGCCGCCGAGGCCCGAACGAGCACCGAGCAGGAGGAGGTCTTCGGCCCCGTCCGCGCCGCCGTCCCGCACGACGGCGGCGACGACGCGGCACTCGCCATCGCCGGCGGCACCCGGTACGGGCCGCCCGGCACGGTGCGGGCGGCCGGACGCGAGCGCGCCGCCGCGTTCGCCGACGCCGCCCCGCGCCCTTTCTAGGACCGGTTCTCGGGGGAGACCAGCGCCCGGAGGAGTCCCTGACATGTCCGTTTCATCGTCCACCAACGACGGCGTCGCGCCCGGCGGCGCGGCCGCACCGCCCGGCCTCGCGGCACGGCTCTGGCGGCGGGACCTGCCGCACTACCCGGAGACGGGACGCCGCTACCTCTACCTGGGCATCGTGGTGATCACCACGATCGTCCTGTACTACCTGCTCTACATCCAGTACGCGGTGGCGACCTCCATCATGGAGCACTACCGCATGACGTTCACCTACTTCATCATGCTGTCGGTGATCGGCAACGCGATCGGCGCGTTCGCGTCGCTGTTCGCCGGGCTCGCCGACCGGTGGGGCCGCGCGAACCTGGTCGTGTACGGCCTGCTGGTCGCGGGCGTGATCGTGCTCGTGCTGCCGCACTCCCCCAACAAGGGCGTGTACCTGGCGCTGTTCGCGGTGCTCAGCCTCATCGAGGGCATCGTGCTGGTCGCCACCCCGGCGCTGATCCGCGACTTCTCCCCGCAGCTCGGCCGCGCCACCGCCATGGGCTACTGGACGATGGGCCCGGTCATCGGCAGCCTCGTGGTCACCGTCGTGACCAGCCACACCCTCGACAGCTCCAGCTGGCAGGACGAGCTGACCTACTCGGGCGTCGCGGCGCTCGCGGTGTTCGTCATCGCGCTGTTCGGACTGCGCGAACTGTCCCCGGCGCTGCGCGACCAGGTCATGGTCACCATGCGCGACCGCGCCCTGATCGAGGCGCGCGCCCGCGGCCTGGACCCGGAGGCCCAGCTCAAGGGCAGCTGGCGGCAGATGCTGCGGCTGGACGTCGTCGGCTCCGCGTTCGCGATCAGCGTGTACCTGCTGCTGTACTACGCGGCGGTCGGCAACTTCGTCGTCTACTTCTCCGCGACGTTCGGCTACAGCGAGCAGCGCACCAACGCGCTCGGCAACTGGTACTGGGCGGCCAACGCGATCGCGCTGGTCGTCGCCGGCCTGATCTCCGACCGGCTCCGGGTCCGCAAGCCGCTGATGCTCGCCGGCGGCATCGGCTCGGTGGTCTGCACGGCGGTCTTCGCGGCATGGGCGACCGAGCCGAAGACCGGCTACTACGACTTCGCCTGGCTGTTCGTCGGGATCGGGATCTTCGGAGGGCTCGCGTACGCCCCGTGGATGGCGGGCTTCACCGAGACCGTGGAGAAGCACAACCCGGCGGCGACCGCGACCGGGCTGGCCGTGTGGGGCTGGATCCTGCGGATCGTCGTGGCCTGCTCGGCGCTGTTCGTGCCGATCGTGGTCAACTCGGTGACGCCGATCGTGGAGCACGGCGCCGAGGTGAAGGCCGCGTCCGCGCAGGCGCAGCAGGCCCTCGCCATCACGACCGCGCACCCGCAGATCTTCGCCGAGCTCGCGAAGTACCCGGCCGGGCAGGCGCCGCCGGAGCTGCAGGCGCGGGCCGCGCAGGAGGTCGGCGTCGCCGGCCTGCAGACGGTCGCCAAGGCGCAGCCGCAGCTGAAGATCCTCAAGGAGCACGGCGCGGACGTGCAGAAGGCGGCCAAGGACGGGCCGAAGCAGTGGCAGACCTGGTGGTACGTGGCGCTGGGCGGCCAGGTCGTGTTCATCCCGTTCATCTTCGTCATGAGCGGGCGCTGGAGCCCGCGGAAGGCGCGCGAGGACGCCGAGGCGCACCAGAGGGCGATCGACAAGGAGATGGCCGCGCTCTCCTGACCGCGCTCCGCACCGCACCGACACCCACCGCATGAGCCGATCCACCGGCCAGGACGTCCCGGCCGGTGGATCGCCGCTTTCCGGGGCCCACAGAAAACCTAGCCAGGCGAACCTATAGGCATCTTATAGAAGCAAGTGATATATATCGGGACATGGACGAGCGGTCCCCTCTCGACGAGCTGGAACTGGCGGCCGGCCTCGGCCGCCTGTACTCGCTGATGCGCTCGCTGTCGCTGCCCCGCGACCTGTCGATGACCACCGTGTCGACGCTGGCCACCCTCGAACGCCGCGGCCCGTGCCGGGTGACGGAGCTGGCCGCGCTGGAGGGGGTCACGCAGCCGGCGATGACGCAGCTGGTGTCCCGGCTCGAACGGGAGGGGCTCGCCGAGCGCCGCGCGCTCGCCGGCGACCGCCGGGTCGTCGCGGTGCACCTGACCGACGCAGGGCGCGCCGACCTGGCGCGCCGCCGCGCCGGGCAGGCCAAGCGGCTCGCCGAGCTGCTGGCCGGCCTGCCCTCGTCCGACCGGGAGGCGATCGCCGCCGCGCTGCCGGCCCTGGACCGGCTGACCGGCGCCGCCCTCGGCGGTCCCGACACACCTGCTTCCGGAGAGTGCGAATGAGTCAGCCGTCCGCGGGCGCGCAGAGCCCCTTCAAGCAGCCGAAGGCCGTGTGGGCCGTGGCGTTCGCGTGCGTGGTGTCGTTCATGGGCATCGGCCTGGTCGACCCGATCCTGCCCGCGATCTCCGCGGACCTGCACGCCTCGCCCAGCCAGGTCACCCTGCTGTTCACCAGCTACCTCGTGGTCACCGCGGTCGCGATGCTGGTGACCGGCTTCGTGTCCAGCCGGATCGGCGCCAAGCGCACCCTCATCGCCGGGCTGGTCCTGATCGTGGTGTTCAGCGCGCTCGCCGGGACGTCCGGCAGCATCTCGGGGATCATCGGCTTCCGGGCCGGCTGGGGCCTCGGGAACGCGCTGTTCATCGCGACGTCCCTGGCCGTCATCGTCGCCTCCGCCAGCGGCGGGCTCGGCGGCGCGATCATCGCCTACGAGTCCGCGCTCGGCCTCGGCATCGCCGTCGGGCCGCTGCTCGGCGGGCTGCTCGGCGAGGTCAGCTGGCGCGGCCCGTTCTACGGCGTCGCCGTGCTGATGGCGATCGCGCTGCTCGCGACGATCACGCTGGTGCGGCCGCAGCCGAAGCCGGCGCGCAGGACCTCGATCGCGGACCCGATCAAGGCGCTGCGGCACCGCGGCCTGCTGGTGATGAGCCTGACCGCGCTCTGCTACAACTGGGGCTTCTTCACCGTCCTCGGCTACGCGCCGTTCCCGATGCACCTGAGCGCGCTGAAGCTCGGCCTGGTGTTCACCGGCTGGGGCCTGCTGGTCGCGGTGTTCGCGGTGTTCGGCGCGCCGTGGCTGCAGCGGCGGCTCGGCCTCGCCCGCACCCTGTACTTCAACCTCGCGCTGTTCGCCGTCGACGTCCTCGTCATCGCGGTCTTCGTGAACTCGCAGGCCACGCTGATCGTCGCGGTGATCGTCGCGGGCGTGTTCATCGGCGTGAACAACACGGTGACGACGCAGGCCGTGATGATGGTGGCGCCCGTGGAGCGGCCGGTCGCGTCCGCCGCGTACGGGTTCGTCCGGTTCATCGGCGGCGGCCTCGCGCCCTTCGCGGCGGGCAAGATGGCCGAGCACGCCAACATCCACGTCCCGTTCGCCGTCGGCGCCGCCGCGATCGCGCTCGGGATCGGCGTCCTCGCCATCGGGCACCGCGACCTCGCGCGCGCGGAGCGCAACCAGGCCGGAGTGGACGCGGAGGCGGCCGCGGGCGGCGCGGACGCGGAGGTCACGGAGGCGGCGGAGGCCGGTTCCGGATCCGGTTCGTAGCACTGCGTGGTCCCTGTCTCCGGGGGCACAAAAGATCGCGATCTTTTGTGCGCCCGGATGCGTAGCCGGGCGGCTCGGCGACGGGGTTGGATCACCCCATGAAGATCGCCGTGCGGGCGGCGATGATCGTGGCGGCGCTGCTCGCCGCGTTCATCGCCCACCCCCTGCCCGCCGGAGCGGCCCAGGACGCTCCCGGAACCACCGAGCACTCCGTCGCCATGGGCGACTGGAACCGCCCCTACCTGCTGCACCTCCCGCCGGGCGCGAAGCCCGGCGCGCGGCTGCCGCTCATCGTCGCGCTGCACGGCGGGCTGAACGACGCCGCGTACGTGGAGAACCAGAGCGGCCTCGACAAGATCGCCGACCAGGACGGCTACGCCGTCGCCTACCCCGACGGGCTGCTCGGCACCTGGAACGCGGGCGCCTGCTGCTGGTTCGCCCGCTGGGCGGGCGTCGACGACGTCGGCTTCCTCGACAAGCTCATCGACACCCTGGTGAAGCAGGGCGTCGCCGACCCCCGCCGGGTGTTCATGACCGGGTTCTCCAACGGCGGCGGGATGGCCTACCGGTACGCGTGCGAGCGGGCCGACAGGGTCGCCGGGATCGCCGTGGTGTCGGGCGCGCTCGCCATCGGCTGCACCCCGAAGCGGCCGGTGTCGGTGCTGGCCTTCCATGGAACGTGGGATCCGTCCGTCCCCTACGACGGGGGCGGGAACATGGACGCCGACGTGCATTTCCCGTTCATCGGCGTGCGGTTACTGATGGAATTCTGGAGATGGGTGGACAAACTGCCCGCCCTCTCATGGCCCGTGCGGGACGGCCCTGAGGGCTGCGTCGGCACCGGACCGGGGCCCGTCGAGGTCGCGCTCTGCACCAAGCAGCAGGGCGGCCACGAATGGCCCGACTACGCCAGCAAGCTGATCGGCGAGTTCTTCGCGGCCCGCCCGTCGCTGCCGAAGCCGGCGGCCTGAGCGCGGGCCCGGCCGCCGGCCGCCGGCGGGTCGAGGGCGGGCCCACCCCCGGGCCCGCCCTCGGGTCGTCGCGTCACGCGGTGAGGCTCCGCGGACGCAGGTCCGTCCAGTTCTCGGTGACGTAGGCCAGGCAGTCGGGCCGGGAGCCCGGCCCGAACGCCGCCGTCCAGCCGGACGGGACGTCGGCGAACTCCGGCCAGAGCGAGTGCTGCCCCTCGGCGTTGACCAGGACGAGGAAGGTGCCGTCCGGGTCGTCGAACGGGTTGGTCATCACGCCTCCTGCGGAACGCTCGTGAGGCGCGCGGAGCGCCGCGCGATGGACTGGACGATCTCTCCGGTGCGCACCGCCGTCATCGACAGCAGCGACGAGGCGATGCCGTGGCTGTGCTCGGTGGCCCCCTGCAGGTACACGCCCCACTCGCGGCCCGGCTCGGTGGCGATGCGGTAGTCGCGCTCCACGACCGGGCGGCCGTCCGGGCGGGTCCGGCACCCGGCCCCGGCCTCGCCGAGCAGGTCGAACGGGTCGCGCTCGCGGTAGCCGGTGGCGTAGACGACGGCGTCGGCGTCCAGGTCCGTCGTCTCACCGGTGGGCAGGAACGCGACCCGCACCCGCACGTCTCCCGCGTCCTCGCGGACGCCGAGGACGCGGGAGACGTTGAGGATCCGCAGCCGCTCGGTGCCGGCGACCTTCTCGGCGTAGGCGCGCCGGTACAGCTCGTCGATGAGGTCGAGGTCCACGACGGAGTAGTTGGTGTTGCGGGAGTAGCCGAACAGCATCTCCTTCACCTCGTCCGGCGCCGCGTAGTAGTGGTCCACGGCGGCGGGGTCGAAGATGCGGTTGGCGAACGCGCTGTCGTCGGCGGGCGAGTACCCGTAGCGGGCGAAGACCGCGCAGACCTCGGCCTGCGGGTGGGTGCGGTGCAGGTACTCGACGGCCTCGGCGGCGCTCTGCCCGGCGCCGACGACCACGAGCCGGCGCGGCCGCCAGCCGGGGCGCTCGTCCAGCCGGGTCAGCAGGTCCTCGGTGTGCCAGATCCGCTCCCCCGGCCGGACCCCGGCGGGCAGCACGGGGTCGAGGCCGGCGCCGATCACCACGTTGCGGGCGAGGTGGGTCTCCAGCTCGTCGTCGCGGCGGACGACGACCTCGAGCGTCCCGGCGTCGTGCGGGCGCAGCGCGACGACCTCCGCGCCGTACCGGACGCGCCCGGCGAACGCGGCGGCGGTCCATTCGAGGTAGTCGTGGAACTCCACCCGCGTCGGGAACATCGTCTTGTGGTTGACGAAGTCGACGAGGCGGCCCTTGGCGTGCAGGTAGGACAGGAACGAGTAGGGGCTGGCCGGGTTCCGCGGCGTCACCAGGTCCTTGAGGAAGTGGACCTGCATCGTCGCGCCGTCGATGAGCATTCCGCGGTGCCAGCCGAACGTTGGCTGCTTCTCGAAGAACACGGCGTCCGCCGACGGGTGCGCCTCCTCCAGCGCGACGGCGAGCGCGAGGTTGGACGGGCCGAACCCGATGCCGATGACGTCGCGGACGGGCGGCTGCGTCTCCGCCGCGGTCAGGGCCGCCGGCATTAGGCCGCCTTCGCCGCGGCCGCCGCCTTGGCGATCCGGGGGACGACCTGGTCGACGACGTAGGGGACGGACAGCACCGTCGGGGTGCGCAGCGGCCAGAACGCCTTGAGGTCGAGGCGCACGTAGGAGCCGCGCTCGACGACGGGCAGGCCGGAGAAGAGCTTGTTCCCCTCGAACTTCTTCTGCGTGGCCGGGTCGTCGTTGTAGTAGCTCAGCAGGACGTCGGTGTCGAGGTCGGGCAGCTTCTCCATGCTCAGCTCGGCGGCGAACCCGTCGCCGGGCAGCTTGCTCAGCTTGTCGGGCAGCACCATCCCGAACTGCTCGAACAGCTTGACGCTGGTGTCGTCCTTCGACTTCATCACGCCGATGTTGCCGTTGGGGAACACGCTGGTCAGCGCGAAGCCCTTGCCTTGGAGCCCGGGGTGGGAGGTCTTCACCGAAGCGATCTTCGCCTCGGCGGCGACGACGACCTTCTCGCCGTCGGCGGAGCGGCCGACGGCCTTGGCGACCTGCCGGGTGATCTGCTGCCAGGAGTCCTCGGCGGGCCCGGTCTGGTAGGCGACGGTCGGCGCGAGCTTGGAGAGCTTGCCGTACTCCTTGTCGATGGTGAAGTCGCCGGCCGCGAGGATCAGGTCGGGCCGCAGCGCGGCGACCTTCTCCAGGTCGAAGCCGGAGTCGCCGGCCGTGAGCAGCGCCGGCTTCTCGCCGGTGACCTTCGGCGCGCTCCAGGGGGCGAGGCCGTCCTTCTGGATCCCGGTGAGCTCGACCATCCCGACCGGCCGCACGCCGAGGGCGAGGAGCGCGTCCTGGTCGACCTCGCCGAGCGCGACGATCCGCTTCGGCGCGGACTTGACGGTGGCACTGCCGAGCCTGCCGGTGATCGTGACCGGGAACGATCCGGCCGCGCCGCCGGAGGAGGCCGTGGCGGGCTCGTCGTCGCCGCCGCACGCCGCGGTCAGGGCGAGACCGAGGACGAGCGCGCCGGTGGCGGCCAGACGCCGCGTCAGTGTGCGCATGAGGGCCGGTGTCCTTCCAGGTGATCCGGGGGTGTCGGGGAGTGATCTTAGGTTAGCCTTACCTAACTAATCAATGCTCTGCGGGGTATGACCCGCCTCACCCCTCTCTCCGGCCCCGTCCAGCCGGGCCAGCAGGCCCGCCACGGTCGGCGCCGCCATCAGCGCCGCGATCCGCGCGCCCGCGCAGCCGGGCTCGCGGCGGATCCGCCGCACCAGCCGCATCGCCAGCAGCGAGTGGCCGCCGAGGTCGAAGAAGTCGTCGTCGGGTCCCACCTCGGGCACGCCGAGCTCCTCCGCGAAGATGCGGCAGAGAACCGCCTCCCGATCGTCACCGCGCCGCACCTCGGCGGGTACGGGCAAGGCGTCCGCCTTCGTGACGGCGCGGGCGGTGAGCACGGCGGGCAGCGCACCGACGGGCGTGCCGGGGTCGTCCGCGACGGTCTCCAGCAGCGCGACCAGCCCCGCGGCCATCGTCTCGACCGTGCCGCGGGCGAACAGGTCGGCGGAGTAGTCGACGATCAGCCGGATGTCGCCGCCGCGCTCCCGGAAGACGAAGTCCAGGTCGAACTTCGCGGCGGACGGCCCGAAGGACGCCTCCCGCTGCTCCAGGCCCGGGAAGCGCACCTCGCCGGGGTCCTGGTTCTCGTAGCCGACCATCACCTGGAACAGCGGGTTCCGTCCCGGCACGCGCCTCGGGCGCAGCGCCTCCACGACGGCCTCGAACGGCAGGTCCTGGTTCGCGAGGCCGGCGAGCGCGGCCTCGCGGACGCGGCCGAGCAGCTCGGCGAACGTCGGCTCGCCGGACACGTCGGCGCGCAGCACGAGCGTGTTGACGAAGAAGCCGACCAGGTCCGCGGCGGCCTCCTCGGTGCGGCCCGCGACCGGGCTCCCGAGCGGGACGTCGTCGCCCGCGCCCATCCGGTGCAGCAGCGCCGCGACGGCCGCCTGGCACACCATGAACACGCTGGCGCCCGCGTCCCGCGCGACGCCCCGCAGCCGCCCCGCCAGGCCGGGCGGCAGGTCCGCGGTGAGGGTCCCGCCGCGCTGCCCCGCCGTGCCGGGCCTCGGCCGGTCGGCCGGCAGCGCGATCTCCTCCGACGCGCCCGCGAGGGCCCGCACCCAGTGGGCGAGCTGCCGCGCGTGGACGCCGCCCGGATCGAGCGGGTCGCCGAGCAGCTCGGCCTGCCAGAGCGTGTGGTCGGCGTACTGGACGGGCAGCGCCTCCCAGCCGGGCGGCCTCCCCTCCAGCCGCGCCGCGTACGCCTCGGCGACGTCCCGCGCGAACGGCCCGAACGACCACTCGTCGAAGGCGATGTGGTGGAAGACCGCGAGCAGCAGGTGCTCCCGCTCCCCCTCCGGGAACACCGCGACGCGCAGCGGGACGTCGCGCGCCAGGTCGAACGGCCGGGCGATGACCTCCTCGGGCGCGCACGCCGCGACCTCCAGGACGGGACGGGCGTCGTCCGGGTCGAGGATCCGCTGGTAGGGCGTGCCGTCGTGCTCGGGGAAGACCGTCCGCAGCGCCTCGTGCCGCGCGGAGACGTCGCCGATCGCCGCTTCGAGGGCGGCCAGGTCCAGGTCGCCGCGGAGCCGGACGGCGAGCGGCAGGTGGTAGGCGTCGCGCGGCCCGTCGTCCTCGCGGAGCAGCTGGTCGAGGAGCCACAGGCGGCGCTGCGCCGGCGACAGCGGGACCCGCTCGGGGCGCTGCCGCGGCGCCAGGGCGGGGCGCGGCGCCTCGTCGCCGTCGCCGCGCAGCCGCTCGGCGAGCTCCGCCACGGTCGGTGCCTCGAACAGGTCGCGGATACCGAGCCGCGCTCCTAGCGCCGCGCGCGCACGGCCGACGAGCCGGGTCGCGAGCAGCGAGTGCCCGCCCAGGTCGAAGAAGTCGTCGTCGATTCCCGCGCCCGGCGCGTCGAGCACCTCGGCGAACAGCGTGCACAGCACCCGCTCGACGGGCGTGCGCGGCGGGCGGCCCCCGGCGCGGCGCGCACCGTCCCGGCCCGGGTCGGGCAGGGCGCGGCGGTCGAGCTTCCCGTTCACCGTGAGCGGGAGCGCGTCCAGCGTCACGACGGCGCTCGGCACCATGTAGCCGGGCAGCCTCCGCTTCAGGCTCTCCCGGACGCGGGCGCCCAGCACGCCGTGGTCGCGGGCCGCCACCGGATCGTTCGCGTACGCCGACGGCGGACGGCCGGGCTCGGCCGGGAGGTGCGCCGCTCCCCCGCCGAAGACGGCGTCGTAGCACCCGGCCCGCGTGGACGGCGTCAGGACCGCGTCCGGGCACAGCGCGCGCAGTGCCTCCGGTTCGATCCCCGCCGGCGCGGCGGCGAGTGCCTCGCGCGCCTCGTCCGGGGACGCGCCGGCCCGCAGTGCCTCCAGCGCCGCGATCTCGCCGGACAGCCTTGCGTCGGGGATGCCCGTAACGCGCAGCGGTCCCCCGGTCCACGCGGACTCGGCGGCGGCGGTGCGCGCCGCGTCGGCGGGCACGCCGTCGCGCAGCGCGAGCAGCGCGCGGACGGCGGGAGGCCCGTCGAGCCCGTCCAGCGCGGCCCAGTCCACGGCGGGCGTCTCGGGAACCGGCGGGACGTCCGGTCCGGGCTTCCAGAGGACGGCGTCGTAGCGGTGGCGGGTCAGCTCGTTGTGGTGGACGCCCCGCTTGGTGAGGACGTCCACGCGCGCGGGGCCGTCCAGGGCGGTGAAGAAGGCCGGGTCGAGGAGGAGTTCCTTCTCCATCCGCACGGCGCGCTCGACGGCGCGGAGGTCGGTGTCGCCGCGTCCGAGCCGGATCGCGGCGTGGAAGGCGTGGATCGTCCGCAGGTCGCGGACGTCGCCGACGAAGAGCCGTCCGCCGGGGGCGAGCAGCCGCATCGCCTTGGCGACGACGTCTTCGAGGTAGCCGGCGCCGGGGAAGTACTGGACGACCGAGTTGATCACGATCGTGTCGAAGTGCGCTTCGGGAAGGCCCCCGGTGTCGTGGGCGGGGCGGTGGCTCAGCCGGACGGGCGAGTCCGGGCCGAGGTCGGCGCGCAGCTTGGCGATGACGGGCTCGGAGAAGTCCGTCCCCCAGTACTCCTCGCATTCCGGGGCCAGCCGGGTGAGCAGCAGGCCGGCTCCGACGCCGATCTCCAGGACCCGGCGGGGCCGCAGCGCGCGGATCCGGTCGACGGTCGTGTCCCGCCATTCGCGCATCTCGGCGAGCGGGATCGGCACGCCGTCGTAGCTGCTGTCCCAGCCGGCGAACGCCTCGTGGTGCACGACCGTGCCGACCTCGATGTACTCGGCGTCGTAGATCTGCCGCCACTCGGCGAGCTGCTCGTCGGCGGCGCCGTCACGGGTCCCGTCCGGGACGACGTACCCGATGATGCGCCGGACGCCGGGGACGCCGGAGTCCGCGGCGACGACGGCGGCCTGCCCGACACCGGGCTCGGCGGCGAGCGCGGCCTCGATCTCGCCGAGCTCGACGCGGTACCCGCGGATCTTCACCTGGTCGTCGGTGCGGCCGAGGAAGTCGATGTTCCCGTCCTCGCGGACGCGGACGAGGTCGCCCGTCCGGTACATGCGGCCGCCGGTGAACGGGTCGGCGACGAAGCGCTCGGCGGTCAGGTCGGGGCGGCCGAGGTAGCCGCGGGCCAGCCCGGCGCCCGCGATGTACAGCTCGCCGGGAGCGCCGGGCGGGACGGGCCGCAGCCACGCGTCGAGGACGTGGGCGCGGGTGTTCCAGATCGGCTTGCCGACCGTGGGGGTGGCGCTGTCCCCGGTGCCGCCGCCGAGCGTGTTGATCGTGTACTCGGTGGGGCCGTACAGGTTGTAGCCGAGGACGCCGTCCGCCTCGGCGAGCCGGTCCCAGACGGACGCGGGGACGGCCTCGCCGCCGAGCAGGACGAGCGGCGGCCGGTGCCCGCCGTCGAGGAGCCCCTCGTCCAGCAGCTGCTGGGCGTAGGTGGGGGTCACGTTGATGACGTCGACGCGGTGCTCGCGCAGGTAGGCGGTGAGCGCCTCGGCGTCGCGCCGCAGGTCCTCGTCGCAGACGTGGACCTCGTGGCCCTCGATGAGCCACAGCAGTTCCTCCCACGACATGTCGAAGGAGAACGACACCGTGTGCGCGATCCGCAGCCGCCGCCCCGCCGCCCGCACCACCGGGTCGAAGATGTTCGCGCGGTGGTTCAACTGCATGTTCGTCAGGCCCCGGTACGGGGTGACGACGCCCTTCGGGCGGCCCGTCGAGCCCGACGTGTAGATCACGTAGGCGGGGTGGTCGAGGCGTCCGGGGGTGCCGGGCGCGAAGCCGCGCAGCTCGCCGGGTTCGACGCCGGTACCGGGCAGTGCGGCGAGCGCCCGCGCGGTGCCGGGGTCGTCCAGGGCGAGGGCGGTCCCGGTGAACGCGAGGCCGCCGGCGATGTCGCGGTGCGAGACGAGCACCGCCGGGGACGCGTCCGCGATCATGTAGTCGAGCCGGTCCGCCGGGAGGTCGAGTTCGAGCGGCAGGTACGCGGCGCCGGTGCGCAGCACGGCGAACAGCGCGACGACCATCTCGGCGGAGCGCGGCAGGGCCAGCGCGACGACGCGCTCCGGGCCGGCCCCGTTCGCCAGGAGCAGCCGCGCGAGACGGTTGACCTCGGCGTTCAGCTCCCCGTAGGTGAGGCGGACGTCCGGCAGCGAGACGAGCGCGGTGTCGCCGGGACGCTCCGCGGCGCGTTCGGCGAGGAGCTCGGCGACGGTCTGCTCGGGGACGGGGTGCCACGCCTCGTCCCGGTCGCGCCGCAGGCGTTCGCGTTCCTCGGGAAGCAGCGGGTCGAGCCGGTGGCACGGCGCTCCGGGCGCGTCGGCGATCTGCGCGAGGACCCGCACGTACCGGTCGGTGACGCGCTCGGCCTCCGACTCGGTGAACGCGTCGCCCCGGTACATGACGCGGAGGGCGGCGCCCGGGTCGACGACCACGGTCAGCGGGTAGTGGGTGGCGTCGCGGACCTCGCGCCCGGTGACGCGCAGGGCCCCGTCCGGCCCGAACCCGCGGCCCGTGGGCATGCCGGGGAAGTTCTGGAAGACGAACAGGGTGTCGAACAGCGTCCCGAGGCCGGTGGCGCGCTGCACGTCGGCGAGCGCGACGTAGGAGTGGTCGAACAGCTCCGACTGCGCCGCCTGGACCCGTCCGAGCACCCCGGCCACCGGGTCGGAGGGGCCGGCCTGCACGCGGATCGGGACGGTGTTGAACAGCAGGCCGACCATGGACTCCACGCCGTCCACGTCCGGGTGGCGGCCGGAGACGGAGGCGCCGAACACGACGTCGTCGCGGCCGGTCATCGCCATCAGCGTCAGGCCCCACGCCGTCTCGAAGAGGGTGCCGGGGGTGACGCCGTGGTCGCGCGCGACCGCGTGGAGCCGGTCGGCGAGCCCGGCGGGCAGCGCCCGGTGCACCTCGCCCGCCGCGGCGGGGTCGGCGGGGCGGCCGGCCAGGCCGGGACGGACGAGCGCCGGCTCGTCGAAGCCGTCGAGGGCGCGGCGCCAGGCGTGCACGGCGGCGTCGCGGTCCTGCCGGCCGATCCAGTCCAGGTAGGCGCGGAACGGCGGGACCGGCCGGGCGGCCTCGGCGGCGGCGTCGGTGTAGGCGTTCAGCAGCGAGGTGACGAGCAGGCCGCCGGACCAGCCGTCCAGCAGGATCAGCTCGGACGTCAGGACGAGCCGGTGGTCGTGCCCGCCGAGGCTCGCGAGCGCGAACCGGATCAGCGGCGGCGCGGCCGGGTCGAACGGCTCGGCGCGCTGCGCGTCGACGAACGCGTCGAGGCCGTCCTCACCCGAGACTTCGGCGTGCGTCCAGGGCGTCTCCCATGCGTCCGGCACGAACTGGACGGCGCGGTCGCCTTCGGTACGGAACCCGGCCCGCAGGTTGGGGAACTTCTCCAGGACGGCGTGCGCCGCGTCCGCCATCCGTGCCGGGTCGACGGGGCCGGACAGCGACACCACGGCCTGCTGCACGTAGATGTCGCGGCCCTCGCCCGCAATCATCAGGTGGAAGAGCAGGCCCTCCTGGAGCGGCGACAGCGGCAGCTCGCCGGCGTTCTCGTCCTGGGCGGCGGCCACGGGCGCCGGAGTGCCGGCGGCCCGCGCGAGCGCCTCGACCGTCCGGAGCCGGAACACGTCGCGGACGGTGAACGACAGCCCGGCGCGGCGGGCGCGCGCGACGAGCAGGGCCGCGCCGATGCTGTCGCCGCCGGAGCGGAAGAAGTCGTCGTCCGCGCCGACCGCGTCGCGGCCGAGGACGGCGGCGGCGAGGCCCGCGAGGACGCGCTCGGCCTCCGTCGCGGGGGCGCGCCCGGCGGCGGGCCGTCCCGGCTCGGGCAGCGCCCGCCGGTCGGTCTTGCCGTTCGGGGTGGCCGGCAGCTCGTCCAGCACCACCACCTCGGCCGGGACGAGGTGGGCGGGCAGGCGCGAGCGGAGCCCGTCGAGCACGGCGCCGGCCTCGGCGTCGCCGGTGACGTAGCCGACCAGGCGCGTCCCGTGCACGGCGACGGCGGCGCGGCGGACGCCGTCCTGCGCGGTCAGGGCCGCCTCGACCTCGCCCGGCTCGATCCGGAACCCGCGCAGCGAGATCTGGTCGTCGGCGCGGCCGAGGAAGTCCAGGCCGCCGTCGCGGCGGCGCCGGACCCGGTCGCCGGTGCGGTAGAGGCGGGAGCCGGGCGGGCCGAACGGGTTCGCGACGAACCGCTCGGCGGTGCGGGCCGGGTCGCCGAGGTAGCCGCGCGCGAGGCCGTCGCCCGCGAGGTACAGCTCGCCGGCGGGCACCTCGCGGAGCGCGGCGTCCAGGACGTACGCGCGGGTGTTGGCGATCGGGGCGAGTCCTCCGCCCTCCGCGATCAGGCTGTCCCCGGCGGCCTCGGAGCAGCCGTAGAGGTCGACGAGCCGGGCGGGGACCCGCGCCGCGAGGGCGGCGGGCAGCGCCTCGCCGCTGCTGATCCAGGTCGTGACGGACGGCGGCAGGCCGCGCTCCACCAGCGCGGCGAGCAGGCTCGGGACCAGCGTGACCGTCCGCACGCCGTGCCGTTCGATGAAGTCGCCGAGCGCGACGGCGTCGGCCGCGGTGGCGTCGTCGGCGATCACGACCGTGTCGCCCGCGACGAGGCCGCCGAGCAGCTCGGTGGTCCCGTCGATGAACGCGGGAGAGCTCTTGGCGACGCGGACGCCGGGGGCGGTGAGGCCGGCGCCCCACGCGAGCCGGTTGGCGAGGGCCTCCTGCGTGCCCGCGACGGCCTTGGGCGCGCCGGTCGAGCCCGACGTGAAGACGACGTAGGCGAGGTGGCCGGGCCGGACGTCGGGGCGTTCCCGGGGCGGCGCGTCGAGGGGCGGCTCGTCGCGCCCGAGGACGAGCAGCGGGCGGGCGGCGTCCAGCATCGCGTCGATCCTCGCCCGCGGGTAGGCCAGGTCGATCGGCAGGCAGGCCGCGCCGGTCTTGAGGACGGCCAGCAGCGCGACCGCGAACGCGTCGGAGCGCGGCAGGGCGATGCCGACGACGCGTTCGGGTCCCGCGCCGGCCGCCGCGAGCCGGTCGGCGAGGGCCTCGGCGCGGCGGTCCAGTTCGGCGTAGGTGGTCGCGGTGCCGCCGAACACCAGGGCGGTGGCGTCCGGGGTCCGCGCGGCCTGCGCCTCGACCAGTTCCGCGACCGTCCGGACCGGCAGGTCGCGGGCCGTGTCCGGGTGCGCGACGGGCGCGCCGAGGGCGGACAGGCGGCAGCCGGGATCCTCGGTGACCTGGTCGAGGAGGCGGGCGAGGTCGTCCAGGAGGCCCTCGACCGTGGCGGCGTCGAAGAGGTCCTCGGCGTAGGCGGCGAACCCCTCGATCTCGTCCGCCCCGCCCGTGTCCCCGCCCGTGCGGGCGGGGCCTTCGGCGAAGTACAGGTCGAGGTCGAACTTGACGCCGCCGGTCGCGGGCAGGAACGGCTCGGCGCGCACGCCCGGCAGCGCGAGCCGGACGTCGTCCAGCCGCTGGTGCACGATCATCACCTGGAACAGCGGGTTGCGCGCCAGCGACCGCTCCGGCGCGAGGCGCTCGACCACGCGCTCGAACGGGACGTCCGCGTGCGAGAACGCGGCGAGGTCGGCGGCGCGGACCCGCTCCAGCAGCTCGGTGAACGCGGGGTCGCCGGACAGGTCGGTGCGCAGCACGAGCGGGTTGACGAACACGCCGACCAGCCCGGCGAGGTCCTCGTCGGCGCGCGCGGCGATGGGCGTGCCGAGCGCGATGTCGTCGCCCGCGCCGGACCGCTGGAGCAGCGCGGCGACGGCGGCGTGCAGGACCATGAACACGCTGGTGCCGGTCGCGCGGGCGAGCCGCCGCGCCCCGGCGGCCGGGAGCCGGAACGGGACGAGGCCGCCGCGGTGGCTCGGCTCGGCCGGGCGCGGCCGGTCGAACGGCAGCACGGTCTCCTGCGGGAGCCCGGAGAGCGTCCGCTCCCAGTGGTCGAGCCCTTCGGAGAGGTCGGCGGAGGTCTCGCGCTCCCACGCGGCGTAGTCGGCGTACTGGACGGGCAGCGGTTCCCAGCCGGGCGCCTCCCCGGCGCGGCGGGCCTCGTAGGCGCGGGCGAGGTCCGCGAGCAGCGGCGTGAACGACCACTCGTCGGCCGCCGCGTGGTGCAGCAGCAGGGTCAGCGACCACTCCTCGTCGCCGGTGCGGACGAGAGTGCCGCGGACGGGCAGGTCGGCGCCGATGTCGAAGACGTGCGACGCCGCGTCGCGCTCGGTGGCCGCGCGGCGCTCCGGGCTCTCGGCGCGGGCGTCCGCGACGGTGAGGTCCACCGGCGTGCCGGGGTCCAGGATCCGCTGGACGGGCAGGCCGTCGTCGCCCTCGACCAGCAGCGTCCGCAGCGCCTCGTGCCGGGCGACGACGTCGGCGAACGCGGCGCGCAGCGCGGCCGGGTCGAGGGCGCCGGTGAGCCGGAGGCCGAACGGCAGGGCGTAGGACGCCGACGGTCCGCGCAGCCGCTCCTCCAGCCACATGCCGCGCTGCGCCGCGGACGCCGGGACGGGCCGCGGCCGCTCCACGTCCCGGACGCGGGCGCCGTGCCGCGCCACCAGGCGCGGGGCGAGGGCGGCGACGGTCGGCGCCTCGAACACGTCGGCGATGGAGAACTCCGCGTCCAGGACGGTGCGGACGCGGGCGGCGAGCTTCGCGGCGAGCAGCGAGTGGCCGCCGAGCGCGAAGAAGTCGTCGTCGACGCCGACCCGCTCGTACCCGAGCAGCTCGGCGAACAGCGCGCACAGCGCGGCCTCGCGGGCGTCGCGCGGCTCCCGACCGTCCGCGAGCGCGCCGGGCGCGGGGAGCGCGCGGCGGTCGAGCTTGCCGTTGACGGTCATCGGCAGCGCGTCGAGGCGGACGAGCGCGCCCGGGACCATGTAGGCGGGCAGCTCGGCGGCGAGCGCGGCGCGCAGGCCGTCCTCGGCGGGCGCGCCGGGGCCGGCGACGTAGTAGCCGGCGAGGCGGGGGTCGCCCGGCCGGTCCTCGCGGACGACGACGGCCGCGCGGGCGACGCCGGGCAGCGCCGCGAGCACGGCCTGCACCTCGCCGGGCTCGATCCGGAAGCCGCGGATCTTCACCTGGTCGTCGGTGCGGCCGAGGTACTCGACGGAGCCGTCCCGCGTCCACCGGGCGAGGTCGCCGGTCCGGTACATGCGGGTGCCGGGCGGGCCGTACGGGTCGGCGACGAACCGCTCCGCCGTCAGGTCGGGGCGGCCGACGTAGCCGCGGGCGAGCTGAGCTCCCGACAGGTACAGCTCCCCGGGAACGCCCGCCGGGACGGGTCGCAGCGACGCGTCGAGGATGCGGGCCCGGGTGTTCCACAGCGAGCGGCCGATGCCGGGTTCCGGCAGGTCGGCGGCCGTCGCGTAGACGGCCGTCTCGGTCGGCCCGTACATGTTGGCGGCGGCGCGGGCGCGCGCGGTCAGCTCCCGCGCGAGCGCGGCGGGGAGCGCCTCGCCGCCGGTGATGATCCGGAGCCCGTCGAGCGCGGCCGGGTCGAGGGAGCCGAGCAGCGACGGGGTGGCCTGCAGGTGCGTGACGTCGCGGCGGAGGAGGCGGGCCAGTGCCGCCGGGTCCCGGACGGTCTCCCGCGACGCGAGGACGACCGTCGCACCGGCGAGCAGCGGGAGGCAGACCTCCAGCGTCGCGATGTCGAACGCGATCGTCGTCACCGCGGCCCACCGGTCGCCGGGGCCGAGCGGGTGCTCGGCCCGCATCCGCGCGACGAGGTTCGCCAGGGCGCGGTGCGGGACGGCGACGCCCTTGGGGCGGCCCGTCGAGCCGGAGGTGTAGATGACGTAGGCGAGGTCGTCGGGGTCCGGCTCGGCGGTGACCGGGGCGGGACCGTCCGCGTCAGGGGCGCCGTCGAGGAGGGCGCTTTCAACGATGAGGACGTCCGCGCCGTCCGGGAGCAGGCCGGCCGTCTCCGGTGCCGCGACGGCGCAGAGCGCGCCCGCGTCCTCCAGCATGTAGGCGACGCGGTCGCGCGGATGGTCCGGGTCGAGCGGCAGGTAGGCGGCGCCCGACTTCAGCACGGCGAGGACCGCCGTCACGAGGTCCGCGGTGCGCGGCAGCGCGAGCGCGACGACGGCGTCCGGCCCGGCGCCGCGGGCGCGCAGCGCGCGGGCCAGCGCCGACGACCGCCGGTCCAGCTCGGCGTAGGTGAGGACGTCCCCGGACTCGGTCTGGACGGCGGGCGCGGCGGGCGTCCGGGCCGCCTGCTCGGCGAACAGCGCGGCGACGCCGGTCGCCGCGACGTCCCGGTCGGTGGCGTTGGGCGCCTCCAGCCGGGCCGCCTCTTCGGCGTCCATGAGCGCGAGCGCGCGGACCGGGCGGTCCGGGTCGGCGATCGCGTCGCGCAGCAGCGTCTCCAAGTGGCGGAGGAGGGCGTCGATGCGCGCGTCGTCGAACAGCTCGCGGCGGAAGGTGGCCTCGACCGTCATGCCCCGCGGCCGGACGAACGCCTCCAGCGACAGGTCGAAGTGCGTCATGCCGTTGTGGACGTGCGTCCAGGACGTGGTGAGGCCCGGCAGCTCCAGCTCGCCGATCTCCTGGGCGAGGAACAGCAGCATGGTGTCGAAGAACGGGGAGCGGCCGCGGCCGCGCGCGGGCCGCAGCTCGCGGACGAGCGCGTCGTAGGGCAGGGACTGGTGCGCGAAGGCGTCGGTCACCGTCCGCCCGGTGCGGCGCAGCGCCTCGCGGAACGTCGGCGCGCCGGACAGGTCCGTCCGCATGACGAGGGTGTTGCCGAAGTTGCCGGCGAGCCGCTCGACCTCGGCGTGCTCGCGGTTCATCACCGACGACCCGACCGCCACGTCGGCGGAGCCGGTGTAGCGGTGCAGCAGGGCGGAGTAGGCGGCGAGCATCACCGTGTACGGGGTGACGTTCTCCTCCTTGGCGAGCCGGGCGAGGCCCTCGGTGACGTCGTCGCCGAAGCGGCGGGCGCGCCGGCCGCCGCGCTCGGACGCGGCGGCGGTGCGCGGCCGGTCGGCGGGCAGGTCGAGCGGCGCGGGCGGCGGGTCGAGCCGGGCGCGCCAGTACGCCAGGTCGTCCTCGGCGAGGGGCCGCTTCTGCTCCCAGTCGGCGAAGTCGGCGTACTGCACGTCCAGCGCGGGGAGGCCGTCCGGCTCGCCGGTCACGGCCGCGCGGTACAGGGCCGACAGGTCGCGCGAGATCGAGCCCCAGGTCATGCCGTCCCAGGCGATGTGGTGGACGACCAGGACCAGCGCGTGCTCGTCCGGGCCGGTGCGCAGCAGTTCCAGCCGGACGGGCCGTTCCGCGCGCAGGTCGAACGGCGTCGCCGCGAGTTCCGCGGCGCGCGCGTCGGGGTCGGCGCGGTCGAGCGGGGCGAGGTCGAGCGCGTCGTCGCCGGTGACGATCTGGACGGCGGTCTCGCCGGGCCCGTCGGCGTACACGGTGCGCAGGACGGCGTGGCGCCGGATGAGGCCGCGCAGCGCCTCGCGGAGCGCGGCGGTGTCGAGCGGCCCGGACATCCGCACGAGCAGGCACACGTTGTAGGCGGGGCTCGCCGGGAAAGCGCGGTGGTGCAGCCACATGCTCTGCTGCGCGTAGGACAGGGGGGCGGGGCCGCCGGCCGCGCGCGGGGCGGGGCGTCCGGCGCCGGGTCCGCGCCCGTCCCCCGGGAGCCCGGCCTCCGCCATCATCCGCCGCATCAGTTCGCGCCGCAGTCGAGCGCCTTGCGCCGTCGTCGTCGTCCGCTCCTGCACGCCTCAGCTCTTTCGTCGTCGGCTTGATCAGCGGAAGTTAGGTTAGCCTTGCCTATGAAAATCGCACAAGGTTAGCCTTACCTAAGTTCGACTCGAATCACGACACAGTCGGACTTCGTCACCCAAAGGGAGCCCACTGCCTTGTCCCCCGGTCTGCGCACTGACGAGAAGCCCACGGAACGGGTGGTCGAGGCCGCCCGCGCACCGCTCGACCTGATGACCCGGCTGGCCGGATCCGGCCTCTTCACCGACCACGTCGTCTACGAGCGGCCCGGCCGGTGGACGTTCGCCGGCGGCGTCCTCGGCGAGGTCGTCCTCGACGCCGGCGCCGTGCACGCCCGCTGGCCCGACCGGGAGCCGGTGACGGCGCCCTATGGCGGCCGGCCCGCCGCCGCGCTGCGCGAGGCGTTCGCCGCCGCGCCGCTCCCGGCCTGGAACGCCTACGGGTGGATCGCCTTCGAGTTCGCCTCGGCGAGCCCGTCCGGGCGCCTCGCGCATCTCGTCGTCCCGCGCGTCGAGGTCACCGTCGAGGACGGCGAGGCCCGCGTGGCCGGCACCGACCCCCGCGAGGTCGAACGCGTCGCGGACCTGCTGGCGGCGGACGTCCCGGCCCGCACCGCGGAGCCGTCGCCGGTGGACGTGCGGCAGGGCGGCGACGCCTACCGCGCGCGCGTCGCCCGCGCCGTCGGCGACATCGCCGCGGGCCGGTACCAGAAGGTCATCGTGTCCCGGCGGCTGGACGTCCCGTACCCGGTCGACGTCGCCGCCACCTACGCGCGCGGCCGGGCCGCGAACACCCCCGCGCGGTCGTTCCTGCTCGACCTCGGCGGGTTCCAGGCCACTGGGTTCAGCCCCGAGGTCCTCGCGAGCGTGGACGAGGACGGGCGCGTCATGACGCAGCCGCTCGCCGGCACCCGCGCGTTCGGGTTCGGCGGCGACGCCGACGCGCGGACCCGCCGGGAGCTGGAGACCGACCCGAAGGAGATCTTCGAGCACGCCGTGTCGGTCCGGACGTCGCAGGAGGAGCTGTACCGGGTGTGCGATCCGGACTCCGTCCACGTCACCGGGTTCATGACGGTGAAGGAGCGCGGCAGCGTCCAGCACCTCGGCTCCAGCGTCGGCGGCGTCCTCGCGCCCGGCCGCACCTGCTGGGACGCGCTGGACGCGCTGTTCCCCGGCGTGACGGCCTCCGGCATCCCGAAGGCCGACGCGATCGAGGCGATCGGCGGGCTGGAGGAGCGCCGCGGCCTGTACGCGGGCGCGGTCGTCGCCGTGTCGCACACCGGCGCGCTCGACTCGGCGCTCGTCCTGCGCGCGCTCTACAGCCAGGACGGGCGGGCGTGGCTGCGCGCCGGCGCCGGCATCGTCAACGGCTCGACGCCCGACCGCGAGTACGAGGAGACCTGCGAGAAGCTGTCGAGCATCTCCCCGTACGTCGTCCCTCTCGCCTGACCGGCCCCGCATGCGGCGCGCCGCCCGCGCGGAGGTCTCCGCGAGGACGGCGCGCCTCTTCGCTAACGCGCGGTTCCCTCACGCAGGCGGGCGGCCAGCGCCTTCTTGCTGACCTTCCCGACCGGGGTGCGGGGGAAGGCGTCGGCGGTCTCCAGGCGGTCGGGCCACTTGTAGGCGGCCAGGCCGCGGTCGCGGAGGAAGTCCTTGACGTCGCGCAGCGTCGGCGGCGCGGCCTTCGCCGCGTCGCGCAGGACAAGGAACGCGCAGGTCCGCTCCCCCATCATCGGGTCGGGGACGCCGACGACGGCCGCGTCGTGGACCGCCGGGTGGGCGAGGAGGTGGTCCTCCAGCTCCTCGGCGGACACCTTGTCGCCGCCCCGGTTGATCTGGTCCTTCTCGCGGCCCTCCACGACCAGGTGCCCGGACGGCAGCTCGCGGACGAGGTCGCCGGTGCGGTAGTAGCCGTCGGGCGTGAACGCGCGGGCGTTGTGGGCGGGCGCCCGGTAGTAGCCGCGCAGCGTGTACGGGCCGCGGGTGAGCAGCTCGCCGACCTCGCCGGGCGCGACCGTCCCGCCGTCGCCGTCCACGATCCGGATCTCGTCGGCCGGGGACAGCGGGCGGCCCTGCGTCCGCTCCACCAGGTCGGGCGGGTCGTCGAGGCGGGTGAAGTTCAGCAGCCCCTCCGCCATCCCGAACACCTGCTGGACGCGGCAGCCGAGCACGCCCGGAACCTCCGCCGCGCGCTCGGCGGCCAGCTTCGCGCCGCCGACCTGCAGGAGCTCCAGGGACGACAGGTCGTCCTCGGACCAGGCGGCCGCGTCCAGCCACAGCAGCGCGATCGGCGGGACGGCCGCGCAGGCGGTGACCCGCTCGCGCTCGATGAGCGGGAACGCGTCGTCCGGCGCCCCGGACGGGGCCAGCACCACCGTCCCGCCGGTCGCGAACGCGCCGAGCAGCCCGGGGCACGCGAGCGCGAAGTTGTGCGCGGCGGGCAGCACCACGAGGTAGACCGTGTCGCGGGTGAAGCCGCACAGCTCGGCGCTGGCCTCCAGGTTGTAGACGTAGTCGCGGTGCGTCCGGGGGATCAGCTTCGGCAGCCCCGTCGTGCCGCCCGACAGCAGCAGGACGCCGACGTCGGCGGGATCGGGGCGCGGGTACTCCGCGGGCTCGGCGTCCAGGTCGGCGAGGGCGGTGAACTCCTGGGCGTCGCCGTCCACGACGACGTGCTCGACGGGCAGCGTCCGGGCCATCGCGCGGTAGTCGAAGCCGCCGTCCGTCTCGCCGCACACGTAGGCGCGGGACTCGGCCAGCTCGCACAGGTACCGGATCTCGCTCTCGCGGTGCGCGGGCAGCGCGAGGACGGGTGCCGCGCCGATCCGCACGAGCGCCAGGAACGCCACGACGAAGCCGGTGGTGTTGGGCAGCTGGACGATGACGCGGTCGCCGCGGCGGACGCCCAGCCGCAGGAATCCGGCGGCGGTCCGCTTGGCGCGGCGGTCGAGGACGGCGTAGGTGAGGCGGTCCCCGCCGGCGACGAGCGCGGTCCGGTCCGGGTCGCCGCGCAGGACGTCGCCGAGGACGCGGTCCTTCCAGTAGCCCTCCGCCTTGTAGCGCCGTTCGAGGTGGGCGGGCCAGGGGGTGAAGCCGTCCATGACGGCCGGAGCGGTGTCCGGCATGGCTCAGCGCCCGGCGAGCTGGGCGGGAGCGCCGGGGACGGGCGCGGCGGGGTCGGAGCCGAGCGCCACGATCCGGTTCGCGGCGTCGACGTGCACGACGCGCGGCTTATGGGCGGCCACCTCGGCGTCGTCGAGGGCGGCGTAGGTGATGACGATGACGAGGTCGCCGGGCTGGACGAGGCGGGCCGCCGCGCCGTTCACGCCGACGACCCCGCTGCCCGCCTCGCCGGTGATGGCGTAGGTGACCAGGCGGGAGCCGTTGTCGATGTCGACGAGGTGGACCTGCTCCCCCTCGGCGATGCCGGCGGCCTCCATCAGCTCGGCGTCGATCGTCAGCGATCCCACGTAGTGCAGGTCGGCCTGGGTCACGGTCGCTCGGTGGATCTTTCCGTTCATCAGCGTGCGCTGCACCGGGAGGGCCCTTCTCTCACGATCAACTAAGGATAGGCTTACCTTACTCACTCCCCCTTCCGAGGAGAACCCCCGACGATGCCCCGGCGCCTCGCCCTGGACGTCGGCCCGCTGCGCGACAGCCGGCCGTTCCGCAACGTGTTCATCGCCCGCACCGTCTCGGTCTTCGGGATCGGCATGCTGGCCGTCTCCGTCCCCGTGCAGGTCTACGACCTGACCGGCTCCACCGTGCAGGTCGGCGCCGTGTCGGCCGCCGAGGGCCTCGCGCTGCTGGCCGGGTTCCTGTGGGGCGGCGTGCTCGCCGACCGGCGGGACCGGCGGCGGCTGATGCTGCGCGCCCGCACCGCCTCCGGGATCGCGTTCGCGCTGCTCGCCCTGAACGCGTTCCTGCCGTCCCCGTCGTCCGCCGCGCTGTACGTCCTGGCCGCGTGGGACGGGCTCGCCACCGGCGTCGCGATCACCGCGCTGCTCGCCGCGACGCCCGCGCTCGCCGGCCCGGACAGGCTCGTCGCGGCGGGCGCGCTGAACGCGCTGACGGTCCGGCTCGGGTCGATGCTGTCGCCCGCGCTCGGCGGCCTCGTCGTGTCGGCGTTCGGCGTCGGCTGGAACTACGCGGCGGCCGCGGCCGGCACCCTCGGCACCCTCGGCCTGCTGACGTCGCTGCCGCCGCTCGAACCCGCCCGCGCCGGCGGGCCGGACGGGGCGGGCGGGGCGGACGGGCAGGACGACGCCGAGGGCCACCCGCTGAGGTCGATCGGCGGCGGGCTGCGGTTCGTCGCCTCCCACCGCGTCGTCGGGTCGCTGATGCTGCTCGGCCTGCTGTTCATGGTCGCGGGCGGCATCCCGGTGCTCATGCCGGCGTTCGCCGAGCACGGCCTCGGCGGCGGCCCGTCCACGGTCGGGCTGCTGTACGCCGCGCCCGCGTGCGGCGCGGTCCTCGCCTCCGTCACCAGCGGCTGGGCGGGCTCCGTCCGGGCGCCCGGCCTCGCGCTGCTCGCGGCGTCGGTCGCCGGGTTCGTCCTGCTGGCGTGCACCGGCCTGGCGCGCCATCCGGCGCTCGCCGTCGCGATCCTGTTCGGGTACGGGTTCGCCGCGTCCGTCGAGGAGATCCTGCGGTACGGCCTCATCCAGTCGCACACCCCCGACTCGCACCTGGGCCGCGTCAACTCCCTGTGGGCGGCGCAGGAGACCGGCGGGACCGCCATCGGCTCGCTCGGCGCCGGAGCCCTCGGCCGCTACCTGGCCCCGGGCCCGGCGATCGTCGCCTACGGGACGGTCAGCGCCGTCCTCGCCCTGGTCCTCGCCCTCACCCTGACGACCCTCCGCACCGCCACCCTCACCCCCGCCGCCGAACCCGACCGGTGAGTCGCGGCGAGCCGCCGTCATGGAGCGGCCCATGTCGGCATCAACTTCGTGGAGACGCAGCTGCGGCGGGGGATCACCCCCGGGCCTCCGCTGCCGGAGCCGCCGTACGTGCCGGGCG